>JAZRMS010000152.1:0-1547 GCA_045647825.1 Christensenellaceae bacterium | reverse complement strand
CGATACAGATAACCTTATAACAATTGCTAAACTTTTTAAAACTTCACTTGATAGCTTAATTTTAAATGAAATAACAAGTGAATTTTACACTGAAGAAGCCCCTCAAACTGAAAGCGAAGAAACTGCCGTTTTAGAAGAGTCAAACGATAACGACCAAGAAGAAAATTCAACTGATAACGTAAAGGTTATTGTTAAACCTTTTCAAATAAATATTATTCAAGACGAAAAGGAAAAAGAAGAATATTATTCTTTTAATGAAACCCCAACAACTAACAAACGCAAATTTTTAAGGCTTTTACACAACTTACCTTACCCAATTTTGGTTACCGTTGCATATCTACTTTGGGGCTTTTTAGCAAGCGATAACAGCGGTTGGCAAATCGGATGGACTTTATTTATAACTGTTCCTATCTACTACTCAATTATAGATTGCTTTAGGATAAAAAAGCTTTCCGCATTTTATTACCCAGTGCTTGTAACGTTTATTTATTGCCTTATTGGTATGGCTTGGGGAATGTGGCATCCTTACTGGGTTTTATTTATAACTGTGCCTATTTATTATAAAATTGCAGAAGCTATCGACAAATAAACTAAAAGAGTGAAACGCACGTTTCACTCTTTTTTGCTCTAATCTTATCTAAACAAATCTCTTACAGTTTGTATAAGATGCAACTCTTCAAACTCTGTTTCAGGTTGATTATCAAACTGCTTTGCAGTTGTTTCTAGACTGAAAACCCCGCTATAAGCCGATTTTTGAAGGCTTTTTGCAAAACTTTCCCAATCGCACACACCTGTTTTAGGGTTTTGGTGATAGTCGTTTACACCGTCGTTATCGTGGGCGTGTATGCACGATAATAGCCCCCCAATAAGCTCTACTGATTTTGCAGGTTGATTACCCCAAATTAAATCATGCCCAGTATCTAAACACACCTTAAAATTGCTTAAACTCATTTCTTTAACAAAGCCGACAATACTTTCAACAGAAGAAATTGGCAAACCTAAAAACGGCATATTCTCTAAACACACGTCAACGCCAAAGTCTTCAGCATGGCGACAAAGCTTATAGAAAAACTCTGCGTTAATTTCGCGCATTTCTTTTGCTTTATCTAAACAGTTTAAACCAAAAGGCATAATTGGATGAATAACAAAGTTTTTAGAGCCGAGATAAGACGTACCCCTAACTCCCTTTTTCATTGACTCAAGCCTTTCTTCTCTATCTGCTATTTCGTAATCTTGAACAGGCCATCTCCAAGGGCCGTGCGCCTGACTAAAAAATAAGCCTTCACTCTCAACGATATTTTTTTGCTCTTTTAACTCGTTTTCAAACTCTTTTTCGCCAAGTTTAAAAAACTCAGTTTCGGTGTTAACTAAGTCTTGAAAGTCAACGGCGCTATAGCCGTGAATTTTCATTTTCTTTGCGCCTTTCTCTATTCCGTAGCGCCCTAAATACGCACTACTTACTATACCTAACTGCATAATTTACCCCACCGTTTTAGTATTACAATAATAATACAACACCCAATTTACCTTTGTCAATGCAGATTGAA
>JAZRMS010000151.1:0-4333 GCA_045647825.1 Christensenellaceae bacterium | reverse complement strand
AATCTATCGATATGGCGATGTTCTAATTCTACGCAAAGATTATCTATTTCTTCTTCTATTCCTTCAACGATAGGAAGAACGGTCAAATCTCTTTCGTCAAACGCAACCACAACGTTGTCGTATAGACTATTAATCTTGTTTCTAAACTCGTTTAATTCGTTTTTAGCGCCTTCTGAAAGTTGCAATCCTTCTTCTTTAAGCCTAATAGAATATTCCATTATATTTTCCGCATAGTCGCCTATTCTTTCGATATCGGAAACAACGTGATAATACGTTCCTATCTTCTTTTCGTTTTGTTCGTTTAAGTTTCTATGCATAAGTTTTGTTAAGAAACCAACGATATTTTTGTTCAAATGATTAATAACGTCCTCATTTTCTTCCAAAATAGCGCTGTTATCTTTAGAATTATCCATTAGCATATCCATAGCGTAGTTGATGTTATCTTTTGCTAATTCAGACATTCTTATAATTTCTTTCTTGGTGTTACTTGCAGCGATACTTGCAGTTTCAAGCATACGCGTATCGATATATGCGAATTTGTATTTGTTTTCTTGGTCGCTTTCTTTTTCTCTAACAATAAAGCAAGCAAGTTTAACAACGTATTTAGTAAATGGCAATAAAATTGCGGTAGTGATTACATTGAACGCCGTGTGGAATATTGCAATTTGTTGACCAACGTTTCCTGCAATTGAACCAAAAAACGCACCTATTTGGCCTTTCCAAATCCATAATGGGGCGATAAACAATAAACATCCAAAAGTGTTAAACAACAAGTGAACTACTGCCGTTCTCTTTGCGTTAACTTGAGTACCTGCAGAAGACATAATAGAAGTCACACAAGTACCGATATTAGAACCTAACGCAAGGAAAAGTGCGTTGTCAAAAGATAAAACGCCTATACCTGCAAGAACAACCATTAAACTGGTTATTGTTGAAGAACTGTGAACGAGAGCGGTTAAAACTATACCTATTAATATGAGTAATAGTGGGAAATGATCTTGTTGGAAAATACTTGCAACCCAATCAAATGGAACACTCTTTCCGTCAACGAACATTACTAATTTTGCATAAGTTGAAATAAATTCAAGCCCAACAAAGATTAAACCAAGTCCACCCAAAATGTTGCCAATGCTAACCACTTTTTCGTTTTTAATTAACATTGCCATCATAACGCCTACAAAGCCAACGAATGCGGCTATTGCTCCAACGTCTGCAACTTCTGAAAGAGAAACGATATGCGCGGTAACCGTTGTACCAATATTTGCACCCATTATAACGTTGGTTGCTTGAACGAGTGTCATTAATCCTATATTAACGAAACCGACTAGCATAACCGTTGTTGCAGTTGAACTTTGAATAATACTTGTCACCGCAAGACCTATTCCAACGCCTGCAAAACGATTAGAAGTAACTCTGCCAAGCATTTTTTTCATTCCGCCACTTGCAATCTTTTCAAGCGCAGAACCCATTATTTTCATGCCGAACATCATTACGGCAACGCCACCGAACATGAAAAATAAATTCCATACCATATCCATGTATATTAAACCTTCCTTAAGTAAAAAATCAATTTAATTCAAATTTCCTCAACTATATCATACAAGATAAAAAGTCTTGTTGTCAAACGTTTTTACATCATATAACACAAAAAAATTCGCCCCTTGCCTTAAGCAAAAAGCGAACTGATTGTTTATCTAGATGGTATTTCCCCTTCGGTTTTTAAATTTGGATAGCCAAGTTGTCTAAGCCCTTCGTAAACGCCAACGCACACCGAATTTGAAAGATTTAGCGACCTAGTTTCATTCATCATAGGAATTCTAGTGCACTCGTCGTAGTGCGCTTCTAAAAGCGTTTCGGGAAGTCCTTTCGTTTCTTTCCCAAACACTAAAAAATCCCCGTCTTTTATTTCTATTTCAGAGTGGATTTTCTTTGCTTTTGTAGAGAAAAACCAAAAGTTTTTTCCGTTATAGAATTTTTCCATTACTTCTTCTATGCTATCGTAATAACTAATATCTACCAAATGCCAGTAATCAAGCCCTGCTCTTTTAAGGTACTTGTCCGAAACTTCAAACCCAAGTGGTCTTACCAAATGAAGTTTACTGCCTGTAACTGCGCAAGTCCTTGCGATATTACCAGCGTTTTGTGGTATTTCCGGCTCTACTAATACAACGTTAAGTGCCATATTTTTTCTCCTTTAGTATCCTGAATTAAAATCCCTATACAGCCCTCTTCTTCTTGAACTGATTAGGTGATAATCTTTTTCTATCTTTAAGTTATATTTAACCACGTCGCTACTTGATGAAAGTTTTATTTTCCCACGAATATCCGATATGGTTATGTGATTTTTTGAACAAAGCGCCATTGCGACACCGTTCGCAAAAGCACTTGACCTAAGCATTATTTCGGGCATAAATCCGTCCAACTTCTTAAACAAGCAAACTATAAACTCTGCATCACAAAGCGTTAGCACCCTTGCCGTTTCTGGAAAAAACAAATCTTCTGCAATAACGAGTGCAATTTTACCTGCCGAAGTATCGTAAACTCTTAAATTCCCACCCGCAACAAATTCTCCGTCGTCAATAGAGTGCGCCATATCGGTAACACCAAGAATTTTTCCTTTATCGGCAATTACCGAAGAGTGGCGAAACACCCCGTAATTATCCGTATCACAACCACAAATCACGGTTGCGCCAAGCTGTTTTGACAATTTAGCCACGTCTTGAAAGTATTCGGTTTCACCAGAAAGTTCCTTTTTATAACTGACCAAGCCCAACCCGTTAAACCCAAACACGATAAGATCGCTCTGCCCTATATTTTCCAACCTGTTTTGCCAAACCCCGTTTAACGCGCTTTCCGTTACAAAACACACTCTCATTTTCTTTCCCCCAAAATACCATAATAACATTATATTTTACGGGGAAAAGTTTTGTTAAAGTCCACGCTCAACTAATTCAATAATTTGATCTGTCGTTTCAGCCGATTGAATAGCCGTTTTTAATTCCTTAACACCCGTCATACCCTTAAAGTAATAAGGTGTAAATTTTCTAAACTCTAGGTTTGCTCTTTTTTCAGGGTAAATTTCTCTCATTAATTTAACGTGACTTATTATGTACTCTTTTAAGGTTAAATTGCTATTTGTTTTAATTATTTCATTAACTAAAAATGGATTTGCAATTGCGCCTCTTGCAAGCATTACCCCGTCTGCTCCCGTGCGCTCTATCATTATATTTGCATCACTTTCGCTAAACACACCGCCGTTTGCTATCACGGGTATACTTACCCCGTTTTTAGCGCGCTCTATCGCTTTATAGTTTACTTCGCCAGAATAATAAGCTTCTCTCACTCTGCCGTGAATTGTTATTAATTTTGCGCCTGCTTGCTCTGCCATAACGGCATAGTCATAGGCAATATCGTCCCCTTCTTTTATGCCCGTTCTTATTTTTACCGATATGTTTTTTCCACTCTTAACACACTCTTTAATTATGCTTTCTGCCTTTTTAATATCAGTCAAAAGAGCGCTCCCTTCGCCGTTTTTAAAAACTTTTGGAACAGGACACCCCATGTTTATATCAACAATCTTAAAAGGGGCAAGATATTCGCTTTCACACGCCCAACGCATATAATATTCTTCACAACCGAAAATTTGTGCCGAAGTGTTTTCACAATCTCCACCACAATACAAAAGTTCTTTAGAGCCTTGACCACCGTATGCTAGCCCTTTTGCGCTAACAAGTTCGGTAAACGCTAGCCCTATTCCTTGCTCTAACTGAAGTTTTCTAATAGCATAGTCAGTATATCCTGCCATAGGCGCTAGAAGCACGTTGTTTCTAACCGGCATATTCCCCACTAAAAGAGTTTGAACTTTCATTTTTCACCTTTTTTGTATACGTCATTATTAAGTTTACCAAACAAACGACAAAATAGCAAGCGATTGCCGCTATTGCGCTACCGTAAATATTAAACGTTGGGTTTTGAACTAGCAAAAATTCAACCAAAGTCTTAACCATCACCCCTATTAGCAAACTTATTACGGGTCTATAAAGTTTCCCTTCGCCTATTAAAACTGCATTTTGCGTTTGCACAACGGATAAAAGGGTTATACAAGGCGCGCTGATTTTTAGCAAATTTATCGCTGTTTTGGTTTGCTCTAAATCAAACCTACTAAATAACAAACTTATTATAAAGGGCGCAAAAGTAACGCAAACTAGCACGAAAGGCAAAGACACTATAAGGGTTGTTAAAATTGCCTTTTTACCAACTTCCATCTTTTCCCTTTGACTTCTTTTTGCCGATATTTCTGGGATTGCAACCGTTGCAAAACCATAGCAAAGCG
>JAZRMS010000150.1:0-1671 GCA_045647825.1 Christensenellaceae bacterium | reverse complement strand
AAGAAAGTATATAAAACTCAACACCAACGAGTCGCCCTTTCCACCATCAAAAATGGCGATAGAGTGCGCTAGCGAGCAGTTAGAAAGGTTGATAAGTCGGAGGCCAAGCGGTCTTAAGGAAGACAAAATATCTCTCCAACTCCTTGGCTCACAGAACGACATGGCTACGATCCGACTTAAGAAAGTATATAAAACTCAACACCAACGAGTCGCCCTTTCCACCATCAAAAATGGCGATAGAGTGCGCTAGCGAGCAGTTAGAAAGGTTGATGCTGTATTCAGACCCAGACCAAAAGGTGCTAAATTCGGTTATTGCAAATAGGTTTAACGTGAGTGAAAACCAAGTTATAACCACAAACGGGTCAGATGAAGTGCTAAACTTTGCATTTATGGCGTATTGTGATGACAAAACTCCTGCCGTTTTCGCTGATATAACTTATGGGTTTTATAAAGTTTTTGCTGGTATAAACAACCTTCCTTTTAAGGAAATACAACTAAAAGAAGATTTTACTATTAGTGTAGAAGATTATATAAACGAAAATGGAACGGTGTTTATAGCAAACCCAAACGCACCAACGGGAATTTTATTGCCACTTTCAGATATAGAAAGGATATTAAAAGCAAATCCAAACAGAATAGTTGTGGTTGACGAGGCTTACGTTGATTTTGGTGGAGAGAGTGCAGTAAAGCTGGTTGATAAATACAATAACTTGCTTGTTACTCAAACCTTTTCAAAATCCCGTTCTATGGCAGGTGCAAGGCTAGGGTTTGGTATTGCTTGCAAGGAGATTATAGAAGATCTTAATAGAATTAGATATTCCACTAACCCTTATAACGTAAACAGCGTTACGGCGGCGGCTGGGATAGGTGCTATTAAAGACGAAGAATATTTTAGAACAAACTGCAACCAAATAATAAAAAATCGTGAGTGGACGGAAAAGGAATTAAAAAAACTTGGTTTTACGTTCACAAATTCAAAAACAAACTTCTTGTTTATAAAACATCAAAATATAGACGGAGAAAAGTTGTATTTAAGACTAAAAGAAGAAGGCATTTTGATAAGACACTTTACGCAAGATAGAATAAAAGACTATAATCGCGTGACGGTGGGAAGCGAAAAAGAAATGCAAATTTTTATACAAAAGGTAATTGAGATTTTACAGTTGGAGGGATCAAAATGAGAACTGCTGAAATAAAGAGAAAAACAGGCGAAACGGACATAAAGATAAAGGTTAACCTTGATGGCAAGGGAGAAAGCAAAATCAACACGGGGTGTGGGTTTTTAGATCACATGTTAACCCTATTTGCAAAACACGGAAAAATGGATTTGACCGTTACTTGCAAAGGGGACGTTAACGTGGATTATCACCACACTACCGAAGACGTTGGCATTGCGCTTGGCTCTGCTATTAAAGAGGCGCTTAACGATAAGTGCGGAATAGTTCGTTACGGCAGTGCTATTCTTCCTATGGACGAAGCGTTAATACTTTCTGCTATCGACCTTTCGGGAAGGGGTATGTTCGTTCGCGAGTTTAACATAAAGGCAGATAAAGTTGGCGATTTTGACACCGAATTAGTTGAAGAGTTCTTCCAAGCATTTGCTATGAATTTAGGTGCAACCTTGCACGTTCGCCAATTAAGTGGGTTGAACGCTCACCACATTATAGAAGG
>JAZRMS010000149.1:0-2838 GCA_045647825.1 Christensenellaceae bacterium | reverse complement strand
ATTAGGAATCATTAAAAGTAAACCTTGGCTTGCCGTGTAAGTGGTGGTTAAAGCACCAGCGGTAAGAGAGCCGTGAACGGCACCTGCGGCACCTGCTTCAGATTGCATTTCTGCAAGGCGAAGTGGTTGACCGAACATGTTTACTCTGCCAGTTGCAGACCATTCGTCGGCAACTTCTGCCATTGGAGAAGAAGGGGTTATCGGATAGATAGCTGCAACTTCCGAAAAGGCGTAGGCTACGTGGCTGGCGGCGGTGTTGCCGTCAATCGTAAGTTTTTTCATATATCAAGTCCTCCATTTGATTATATATTATAAAAATATCAACAAGTATTATACAATTTTAAAAGGCAATAGTCAATGCAAAAGATAAAAAATTTTCTTTTTTTGCGTTTATTTTTTGTTTTGCTTGGTAATATGGTTAAGTTTGCTTGTAAAATAATTCGCATTTTGGTATAATTAATTTGTTTAAATCAAAGTTTGGAGAAAAATATGGCTCTTCTTTCGCTTGAAAAGGTAAGCTTTTCATACGACAAACGCCACAATGCGGTAAACGACGTTTCTCTCTCTGTAGAAAAAGGGGAATACGTTGCCGTTATCGGCCATAACGGAAGTGGAAAAAGCACGCTTGCAAAACTCTTTAACGGTTTAGTTAAGCCAGACCAAGGCAAAGTAATCGTTGACGGGTTTTCTCTTGATGACAAAAAATCCACTTTTGAAGTGAGAAAGAGAGTTGGCGTGGTTTTCCAAAACCCAGACAATCAACTTATCGCGTCTATCGTTGAAGATGATATTGCGTTTGGCCCAGAAAATTTGGGAATTCCAAGAGAAGAAATAGGCAAAAGAATAGACTTTGCTCTTTCTGCCGTTGGTATGGAAGGTTTTAGAAAATCTTCACCAACAAGGCTTTCGGGCGGGCAAAAACAAAGAATTGCAATCGCCGGCGTTTTGGCGGTAAAGCCACAAATTTTGGTGCTAGACGAATCTACTGCAATGCTTGACCCAAAGGGAAGAAATGAAGTTCTTTCGGTAGTTGAAAAACTTAATAAAGAACAAAAGGTTACCGTTATAAACATAACTCACTATATGGACGAGGTCGTTCGCGCAGATAAAGTATACGTCGTTAACAACGGCAGTATCGTGCTTTCGGGAAGTCCAGAAGAAGTGTTCAAAGAAAAAGAATTGTTAAACTCTTGCGGTTTAGAATTGCCGTTATCGTCAGTCATTGCTCTAAAACTTAAAGAGCAAGGAATAGACTTAAAAGACGGAATATTAACCGAAGAGCAACTTGCGGAGGGCTTATGCGAATCGTTACGAAAGATTTAAGTTACGTTTATAGCGAAAAGTCCAAAGCGCTTGCAACCTATGCGTTAAACGGCATTAATCTCACCATAGAAGAGGGTGATTTCTTTGGCATAATCGGTCACACGGGAAGTGGCAAATCCACTTTCGTTCAGCACCTAAACGGGCTTATAAAAGTTCAAGAAAATAGGGGTAGCGTAAAGGTTGGTGAGTTTGACTTAAACGACAAAAAATGCGATTTCAAAGCATTGCGTGCAAAAGTTGGCATGGTATTTCAATACCCAGAATATCAACTTTTTGCAGAAACGGTGTTTGAAGACGTTGCGTTTGGACTTAAAAACTTTAATAAAAATATTTCGGCAGAAGAAGTTGAAAGTCGCGTTAGAGATGCGTTAGAGATGGTTGGGCTTGATTATAAGAGAGTAAAAAACAAGTCGCCGTTTGAACTTTCTGGCGGGCAAAAGCGCCGTGTTGCAATAGCAGGCGTTATCGTAACACGCCCAGAAGTTTTGGTTTTGGACGAGCCTGCCGCAGGTCTTGATCCCGTTGGGAAAAGGGACTTTTTAGAGTTGCTACACAAACTTCACAAAAGTTTTGTTAAAACGATAATTTTAGTTTCGCACGACATGAACGTCGTTTCAGAGCATTGTAATAGGGCGGCAATCTTTGCTGGTGGAAAAATTTGTGCAGTAGGCACGCCAAAAGAAATTTTTGCAGACTACGACAGATTAAAAGACCTTGGATTAGATTTGCCCGTTACGGCGTATTTAGAAAAAGCGCTAGCAAGCGCGGGGATAAAAATTGATAGTGATTTGACGGTAGATGGTTTTTTATCGGCAGTTAAAGCACTAAAAGGGGGAATGTAATGAAAGACGTTTCCTTTGGTCAATATTATCCCGTTAAATCTTTCGTTCATAATATGGATGCAAGAATAAAAATTTTAGCAGTCATTGCCTATATGGTTGCAGTATTCTTGGTGCAAGCATATCAGTTTATGGGCTTTGTAGCCTGCCTTGTGTTCGTTATCCTTGCAACTGCCTTTTCAAAAGTTCCGTTTTTGAAAGTATTGAGAAGTATAAAAGCAATTTTGTTCTTTATAATTCTCTCTGCAATCTTGCAACTATTCTTTAACCAAACGGGCAAAGTAATACTTTCTTGGTCGTTTATAACCATTACCGACGGGGGGCTTTTAAACGCAGGATTTATCGTTTCTAGAATAACCCTTATCGTCATTGGCGCGTCACTACTGACGTTTACGACCACGCCTGTTGAAATTGCAGACGGTATGGAAAGTCTTCTTTATCCGCTAAAATGGATAAAATTCCCCGTGCACGAATTTGCGCTTATAATGAGCATTGCCTTGCGATTTATTCCAACCCTTCTAGACGAAACGGATAGAATTATAAAAGCACAAAAAGCGCGTGGTGCAGACTTTGAAAGTGGAAGTCTATTCAAGCGCGCTAAAGCCCTTGTACCCGTACTTATCCCACTATTAATATCTTCCTTCCGCCGTGCAGATGAACTTGCAGACGCTATGGA
>JAZRMS010000148.1:0-3343 GCA_045647825.1 Christensenellaceae bacterium | reverse complement strand
TAATAACACCACAGAAACAATACCCACCACTATACCAAGATATTGAAGTGGTCTATATTTTTCCTTAAAACAAGTAATTCCAATAAGCGAACACATTATAAGTTGCCCACCAGAATACACTGGAAAATAAATGGCAACAGGCATTAATTCAAGATTAGAAAAAACTAAAATTAATATATAAAGTGCAGCTGTGAATATACCACAAAGAGATGCAAATTTTAGCACACTTTTTTTACTTTCGTTAATTTTTTCTCTTTCCTTAAAAAACGCAACTATTCCCGATATTATACTTGCCACAAGGCAACTTACCATTAAAAAAACAACACCATCAAAAACTGCATTATTTGTTGCGCCAAACTCTGGCTTTCCAGAAATGGTGATTAACACAGACCCTATTCCGTTTGATATTGTGCCTATTAACACGTATACCAACCATTTGAAAGTTATTTTAACCTTTGATTTATCTTTTATTTTCTTTGGTTCTAAATTTAATAGCAAGAGGCATGCAACGAAAAGTGCTAATCCTATCCAAAAAAACAAGCCAACCGTGTTATTTAAAAAGATTACACCAAAAAAGGTTGGTATAAACAATCCAAACGAAAAAATTAAACTCGTATATGAAACTGGACCTTCTCTCGTTGCTAAAACACTAAACGTATTGCAAAGCACGAAAGCCACTGCCCCACCAGCAAATAGCAATATTCTTGAAAAGTTTATACCCTTCTCTAACCCGCCAAGAACAAAAAAGGCTATCACAAATACAACTGTCATAAACATCAATCTTGTTGCAGAATAGAAAATAGGTGCATCTTTTTTAAATAATTTTATAAACACAAAGGTTAGCGATGCAATAACAATGTTTGCTAATAATAGCAATAGGATTTCAAACGACATAAATTTTACCTATAAAATTTTCCCTTCTGTATAATTTCTTATATTATACAGCATAAACATTATTAATTCAATAAAATAAAAATATATTCTCTATAACATTTTGTGCTTGTTATAGTTTTTTAATTGATAAAATTTTTTGTTTAGCTAAAAAATCACCATAAAAGCGTTTTCTCTAAAAATATATTATACCATTAGCTTATTAATTGTCAATTATTTAACAAATTAAAAAGCCCGAATTATCGGGCTTTTGTTGGTATATTATATATTTTAATCTTTTTCAAAATTCCATTCGATTTGCCATACTACTGATGGTGGAGTTTCTTGAGCACGAGCATAGAAAATGGTCAAAATGTTGCCATTTTTAAGCATTAGAGAAGATGGATATGCAAGGTCTGGAGAATCATAGTTGTCGTATAGAGTATATCCTGCATCCCAAGTTTCACCCTTGTCGAAAGAGAACATTGCTTTCATCTTATAAGGCTTTGTAGAACGATAGCCATAAGTTGCAACTAATACTCCTTCTGGAGTTTCTAAAATATGAGATGGTGCTCCACCATAGTTAGGAAGAACTTGCTTTGGCTCACTCCAAGTTTTGCCTTCATCAAAGCTTTCTACTTGGAAAATATTGAAACGCTTGTCGTTTCTAATGTGAGCAATAATTCTGCCGTCCTTTAATTGAACAACACCAATTTCACAAACGTCAACTTCTTCGTCGTTGTAAATAAAGTTTGGAATAACGCCAACCTTTTCCATACTGCCGTCGTGTGGATTAACGTAATAAGCAGCAGCGTTATAATCTTCTGTTTTTTGGTCTGGATAATGATAGTTACCTACCCACAAAATTTTTCCACTTTGAAGTTCGATAGGTCCGTGTGGAGAAGTAATTGGGCTTTTATACATAGGACCAAAAGTTCTGCCGTTATCAAAACTAACTCTAAACCAAGAACCGATTGCAGCCTTTTCTTCTTCTTCGGTAATAGTGTCCATATAAGCTTTCATATATGCTTGAGTCTTTTCTCCTGCAACGTCCTTATGAGTTGCTGACCACTCTTTCATTGATTCATTTGGAACGTTAAAAGAAGTTACGATAACACCAGACTCGCCAAAAGCACAAACGCCACCATCTCTATCGTCTAAAACGGTATCAATTATTGGTGTTGGGAGTGAATAGGTTTCCCCTTCATCTTGGCTGATTGCAAGAACGGTTTTGCCAAATGGATCGATATGACCTAGTCTAAATCCAGAAGATGCAACTGCAATATCCCCATTCTTTAATCTAGCGCCCGTTGGCCAACCAAAATAGTTGTTTCTGCCAGTTGGGTTTTGAACGATTACCTTTGCCTCTTTTATAATATTAATTTTCATTTTTACTCTCCTTTTCATATTAAAAACTAGTTACTTTTATTGTAAAATAAAACCTTTTTTATGTCAATAGCAAACTTAAATTTTTTTATCAATATAAAAGACAACTAAAATTTATAATGTCCGTTTTTTATAGTTATTGAACTCTTGTTAATAATTAATATAAAAAAAAGACTTTTAGCATAAGCATAAAAGTCCTGAAATTTTATTTGTTTATATAACCTGTGTCCATTTTATTTATAGAATTATCAATTTCGCCTTTATGATTATAAAAAATCTCAAACATTTTTAGCATCACGCTAATTCTTTGATCAATTTCACAATTTATCATGGCGATAACGTCTATATCGTCTTCTAAAATTTGAGCGTGCAAAACTCTAAAGCCTTTGTGTCCACCATTGTGGCGAATAAGAGTTTTCCCTTCGTAATCAAGAATAAAACACCCCTTACCCATTTTATTTAAGGGATGAGAAGTCAAAATCTCATCCCACGTTTGACTCTTTAATAGTAAACGATTTTTAATTGCTTTATTTAGGCAATAAACGTCGTCTATAGTCCCAACGACGTCGCCACCACCAATAAGCCAGTCATAACTTTTTTCAATCTCAACAAACTTTCCGTCTTTTTGAGTGTGACCTTTTACCCTATTTTTAACGTCAAGCCCCTTTTTATCAACAAAAGCAGTATTCATGCCTAAAGGCAAAAAAACCTCTTCCTTCATATACTCGGCGTAGGGTTTTTTGCTAACGTTTTCTATTATTAGCGCAAGTAAAACGTAATTAACGTTTGCATACATTTCCCCTTCGTTTGGTGCAAAGTTCATTGGATATTCAGTCAAAAGTTTTGTGTGAAGCCTCAAGTCTTCATGCTTTGGATTAGCGTATTTAGTAGCAAAATCTCTATTTTGCTCAAAATCAGGAAGCCCACTAACGTGGTGCAACAAATGTTTGATTTTAACGCGAGAATCAAACCCTTTTGCCTCTGGCAAATACTCGCCAGGGTGCGCTTCTAAATCGACCAAACCTTTATCGTATAATTTCATAAAGCCGATTGCGCAAAAGGGTTTTGAAAGAGAATAAAAGGTAAA
>JAZRMS010000147.1:0-4396 GCA_045647825.1 Christensenellaceae bacterium | reverse complement strand
AGAATATCTTTTGCCTTGGTAATCGTGATATTTTTCGTAATCGCCACTAGTTGAAACGGAAAGATTTTCAAGATCAAAAAGATTGACGTCTATAATTTTCCCTTCTTTTCTTGGGTGGCGAATTCCAAGCGAATTTACTTTTAATAAATTCATACTGCTACCGCCGACGTTAACGTAGCCTGCATAGTGTCCGTTTTCTCTTAAAATGCTTGCTATTTTATCTGCGGCAAAGCCCTTTACTATTCCGCCAAAGTCTAATTGCATATCGCTACAAGGCTTTATCAAAGAATTTTGTTCGGCTAAATATTCAACGGAAGAAAAATTCATAACGCCCGAATTTATAACGCTGTCTATTTGCTCTTTAGTTGGGGGCAAAAAAGGTGTTAGGGTGGAATTATTCGTAAATTGCCACAAGCAAAGTAAAGGGCGAATTAAAGGGTTAAATTTACCATCGGTAAACTGATAATATTCTTTACAAAGAGAAAAGATTTTGTTTTCCGTTTGGTTTAACGAAGTTGATTGCCCTTCTGAAAGAGTGCTAAATCTAGTGGGTAAAGATCCGTCCTTTTGCGTGTCAAACGTGTTTTCAAGATTAGAAAGCAAAGTTTTTATTTGGTTTAAGGTTTCGCTAGAAATAGAAGTGTTTTCCGTTTGAATATGAACGTTACTATTAAAGTAAAACAAATCGACTGCGCTACCTTTTGGTGCGCAGGAAAAAGAAAAGAAAATAAACGTTGATATTAAAACAAGCGCTATTATTTTAACTAAACACTTCATAACGATACCTTGATGATTTTATGACAACTAATATAAATATTATATATAAAAATTATCTAAAAATCAAACTTTATATTGACAAAGTAACCGCTCTTTGATAAAATATTATTTGATTTTATAAAAAAAGGAGTTGTTTATGGCAAAATATAAAATTGCAGACGTGGTTTTCGACGTGCAACTCCTATTTGAATACACCAAAAGACTTTTTGCTAAATATGAGTATTTTGGGGAAGAAATTGCTGAATTTTCAATGGTTGTCACCAAAGAAGATATTGCGAAAGAAAAGGCACTAGCACCCGACTTTAAGGATGATTATTTAGAGAATTTGGTGGTGTTGAGAAGGCTTTGTGATCACGTTTTAGACTGCAAAGACGGGCTTATATTCCACTCTAGCGCTATTAACGTGGATGGGAAGGCATATTTATTTACAGCGCCAAGCGGAACGGGAAAGTCCACTCACGCAAGGCTTTGGAGAGAATTGCTTGGCGATAGAGCGCAAATGATTAACGACGACAAGCCTATCGTTAGGTTAGAAGGTGGGGAATTTTACGTTTACGGAACGCCTTGGAACGGAAAACATAATCTAGGGAGCAATCAAAAGGTCAAGCTAAAAGCAATTTGTTTAATTAGCCAAGCGCCTAAAAATTCTATAAGAAAAACTAGCCCTAAAGAAATGATAAACGTCGTGCTTAATCAAACGGTTAGACCATTAGATAAAAGCAAGATGGAAAAACTTTTATTGTTAACGTCAAAACTATTAATGAGTGTGGAAACTTTTGCTCTTGAGTGCAATATAAGCAAAGAAGCGGCAGAACTATCGTTTAGCACTATGTCAAAGGAGAAAGAAGATGAAAATTAAAGATGGATTTATGCTTCGTGAAGTAGCTGGCAATTATATAGTAGTTGCGGTAGGAAACGCTGTAAAAGAGTTTAACGGAATGATTAACCTAAACGAAACAGGCGCACTTATGTGGAAAGTTTTGGAAAAGGGCGGAGATGAACAAGATATTTTGACCGCTATGCTTAATGAATACGAAGTTGATGAGCAAACGGCAAAAGCAGACATAAAGGAATTTGTGGAGAATTTGGTTAAAGCAGGGCTTTTAAAGTAGAGAGGCACAATATGGGAAAAGTTGGATTTGACAATAAGAAATATCTTGAGATGCAGTCTGCCAAAATTATGGAAAGAGTTAATATGTTTGGCGACAAACTATACCTTGAATTTGGTGGAAAACTTTTTGATGATAATCACGCGTCTAGAGTTTTACCTGGTTTTGAACCGGACAGCAAAATTAAAATGCTTTCTCAACTAAAGGACCAAGCAGAAATTCTAATAGTTATCAACGCAAACGACATTGAGAAAAACAAGAGAAGAAGTGACCTTGGAATAACTTATGATATGGACGTTTTAAGGCTCATAGATATATTCAAAAACAACGGGTTCTATTTAGGAAGCGTCGTTCTTACTAGGTTTAATTCTCAACCTTCTGTTACGGCTTTCCAAAAGCGCCTAGAAATGCGTGGTATAAAGGTTTATACTCACTACGCAATAGAAGGCTATCCAACCGAAGTTGAAAAAATCGTTAGCGAAGAAGGTTATGGGAAAAACGAATACGTTGTGACCACAAGACCTTTAGTAGTAGTTACTGCGCCAGGTCCTGGCAGTGGTAAAATGGCAACTTGTTTATCTCAACTTTACCATGAAAACAAGCGTGGCATAAAGGCTGGTTATGCAAAGTATGAAACCTTCCCTATATGGAATTTACCGTTAAAGCATCCTGTAAACGTTGCGTATGAGGCTGCTACTGCAGATCTTAACGATATGAATATGATAGATCCATTCCATTTAGATGCTTATGGGGTAATGTCGGTTAATTACAACAGAGATATCGAAATATTCACCGTACTTCCTGCAATGCTTTCTAAAATAATGGGAAGTTCGCCATATAAGTCACCAACAGATATGGGCGTAAACATGGCTGGATATTGTATTACTAACGAAGACGTTGTTTGCGACGCTTCAAAGCAAGAAGTTATTAGACGTTACTATGCTGCTCAAATAGAAGTTAGAAAAGGTCTAATTAGCAAGGACGCTATCTCTAAAATTGAAATTTTAATGCAGAAATTAAATATCAATATAAGTGATAGAAAAGTGGTTGGCAAGGCGCTTGATAAAGAAAAGTCAACCGGTGCGCCAGCGTGTGCGCTACAAATGTCTGATGGTCAAATAGTTACGGGAAAGACGGGTAAACTTCTTGGTGCTAGCGCAGCAGCGCTATTAAACGCGCTAAAAGTTCTTGGTGGAATAGACGACGGTATAGATATAATAGACTCTAAAGTTATAGAGCCTATCCAAATGCTAAAAGTAAATCATATGGGAAGTTCTAACCCAAGACTACATACGGACGAAGTGCTTATTTCACTTGCCGTAAGCGCCGCAACTGATGCTACCGCCGCTTTGGCATTAGCGCAGTTGTCAAAGCTTAAAGGAGCAGAACTTCACTCTTCAGTATTGCTTTCTGCCGTTGATGAAAGAACTCTCAAAAAGCTTGGCATTAACATTACTTGTGAGCCAAAAAGATAACCGTTTACAAAAACTCGTAACAAAATAGCAAAAAAAATAGAATATTAAGTCGAATATTTATTTTCCGCTATTGACAATAAAAAAATGTTGTGTTATAATTTTTATCAATAAAAATTTTATCTAAAGAAGGAGAAAAAATTATGTTCAGTCCTTTAGTTATTGCTTTATTTGCATGTTTAGCTATTGTAATAGTTGCCGGCGTAGTTGCATTTGCAATCGCTCAAAGCCGTTGTGATAATCACGTTTCAGCTCCAGCAGAAGAAGTTGCAGAGCCAGAAGAAAGCGTTGTAGAAGAAGTTAAAGAAGAGATTAAAGAAGAAGTTGCAGTTGCTCAAGAGGTTGCTGTAGAAGAAGTTAAAGAAGAAGTTAAGGAAGAAATTGCCAAAGCACCTGTAGAAGAAGTTGTTGCTGATGACGAAGACGTTGAAATTGGCGACGTTTCTGATGCTGATATTGCAAAGAGAATTGCATTTGGCACTAAACTTTTAACTTTTGGTGAAAATGTTCAAGGCTACTTTAATACTATTTATAACAAGTTCATTTCACTTAGAAAAATCAACCCACGTATTTCAACAAAGGGCGTTTCTTTCCGTTTAGGAAGAGATCTTATTGCAAGACTTACTATTCGTGGAAAGACTATGAGATTGCACTTAGCACTTAACGTTGCAGATTACGATACTGCTATATACTTCCAAAAAGATATGGGAGACGTTAAGTCATACGTTGAAATTCCTTTGATGGTTAAAGTAAGAAGTGATAGAGGCATGAAAAATGCAATGAAACTTATTGAAGCTCTTATTGAAAAGAAAGGAATAGAAGCAAAGGTTCGTTACAACGAAGTAGATGCAGTTGCTCTTCTTAAAGATAAACTTGACGACTAAAAAGAAATGGAAATTAAAAGCCACCTTAACGGGTGGCTTTTATTTTTTATAACAAAACGACGTTATTTGATATAATTATCCACCTTTCGCAATATGTAATAAAAGAAAAGCAAAAATAATTGGAAAAATTTTACTTATTTCCTTGCTTTTCTAT
>JAZRMS010000146.1:0-5622 GCA_045647825.1 Christensenellaceae bacterium | reverse complement strand
GCCATAATACACGCACGGAACTCCACAAAGTGTGAATTGCAATAAACTTGCAAGTTTAAGTTTTTGTTTTGCAACGTCAACATCTCTTTCAGGGATTGTCATTTTTGCCATTTGACTTTTAGTTTTATTTAACCACTCAACCTCGCCAACAGCCGATAAAAGCCTAACCGTATCGTGCGTTGACAAAATATTCATTAATGAATGTAAAACTATTGCTGGATAATGATCTATTTGCTCTCTAACGCTTTTAGATAGAACTTTACTATCCCCATTGTTAACAAAAAAGAAAATGGCATCTTTAAGTGGATAATTCATAACAGAATCAAGTTCCTTGCCTTGAAAGTATTCTCTTCTGTTACCGTATGAAATTTTGTTAGACGCATCTTCCCAAACTTCGCCTATAACTATTGCATTATTGTCAATATTTTTAACGCAACTTCTAATCTTTTTAACAAAATCACTAGATAGTTCATCAACCACGTCTAGTCGCCAACCACCTATGCCAAGTTTTGTATATTTTTCTATAACCCCGTCTTTTCCTGCGATAAATTCAATAAATTCTTTAGAATTTGTTTTAATAGATGGCAAAGTAGGAACACCCCACCAACTGTTATAATCATCTGGATATGAACGGAAATCATACCAAGAATAATATGGCGATTTTTCACTTTGATAAGCGCCTAAACTATCGTAATTACCATACTTGTTAAAATAAACGCTATCGTCGCCCGTATGATTAAAAACGCCGTCTAAAACAATTTTAATATCAAACTTTTCAGCCTCATTTATTAAATCGATCAAATCTTCTTCGCTACCTAAAATAGGGTCTATTTCAAAATAATTCCCCGTGTCGTATCTATGGTTAGAAAAAGACTTAAATATAGGATTAAGATAAATTACACCAACGCCAAGTTCACTTAAATATTCAAGTTTACTTTTAATACCAAGAAAATCCCCACCAAAAAAATCGTTGTTTAGTATCTTCTTGCTGTCATATTCTAAAACGGGATTATCCATCCAGTTTTCGTGCAAAGTTTTATTTTCACCTATGTTTTTTTCCTTTATTTTTCTGCAAAATCTATCAGGGAAAATTTGATACATGATTTTGCCATTAAACCAAGAAGGCGTTTTGAAACTTTCACTAAAAGCAGTCAATTGAAAGGCTATTATGTTAGACATAATATCACCAAAACCATCAGTATTTTTCGAAATAAATTGATTTTCGTTAATTTTGAAAAAATAGAAATACAAGCCAACCGAAAAACTTGTGGTTATCTCAAAATAATCGCCACAATTATTCATACTATAAAAGGTAAAACTTTCTTCCCCATCTTTTTTGAAAGCAAAAGCAACAGAGTCAAAGTTTCCTTTGACTCTGAAAGTTACTTCAATATTTTCTGGAACTGCCCCAGTATAACTTTTATAGAACTTATCGATTGGATTATAAATCATTATCAGTCAAACCTTTCTAATCCCCAAATTCTTTCTGCGTATTCTTTTATACTTCTATCGCTTGCAAATATGCCTGCAGTTGCGATATTATTTAAACTCTTCTTTGCCCAAAGCATTTTATCTTGATATACTTTATCTGCTTTTGCATGCACGTCAACAAAAGCGCCAAAGTCCGCAAGACACATATACGGGTCGGCAACAGGGCTTCCAACCATTAAATAATTTGCAATATCACTAAATGATTGACCATTAAATCCGTGATTTAGTGCAGTAATTACCTTTTCAAGTTTTTTGTTATCACTATAATAAACGGAAGAATCATAGCCTTGTTTCCAAAGTCTATCGACTTCGTCCGCCGTTAAACCAAAGATAAAAATATTATCTTTGCCACAAGCTTGTTGCATTTCCACGTTAGCACCATCAAGAGTACCGATTGTTAAAGCACCGTTTATCATAAACTTCATATTACCAGTTCCGCTTGCCTCTTTTCCCGCTTGTGAAATTTGTTCGCTAATTTCAGTTGCCGGCATAAGTTTTTCTGCCATAGTAACACAATAGTCTTCCATGTATACAACGTTAAGCTTTTTGTTTATTTCAGGATGCTTTTTGATATCTTCACTTAAAGCGCAAATGAGTTTTATAACTTGTTTAGCAAAATAATACCCTGGCGCTGCTTTTGCACCAAAAATAAAGGTCTTTGGCGTCATCTCTAAATTTGGATTTTCTTTCAAATCGTTATATAGAGAAATAATATAAAGTGCGTTCATTAATTGACGTTTATATTCGTGCAACCTTTTTGCTTGAACGTCAAACATAGAATCAGGATTAATAATAACGCCTTGCTTTTTCTTTGCATATTCACAGAACTGCAATTTCTTAATCTTTTTTATTTCATTTAAGCGTTCAAGAACTGCTTTTTGCTCTTCAAACTTCTTAAAATCAATAAGTTTTGATGCATCCTTAATATATCCGTCACCAATGCACTCGTTTAACAAGTCGCACAATTCTGGGTTTGATTGACAAAGCCAACGTCTATGCGCAATACCATTAGTAACGTTCGTAAATTTATGTGGATAAGCATCATAAAAATCCTTAAAAATGCTATCCTTAATTATATCGCTATGCAAAGCAGACACACCATTAACAGTATGAGATGCAATAACGCTTAAATTTGCCATTCTGATTTGTCCGTGATTAAAAATACTCATTCTAGCGATTTTATCCCACTCTCCTGGGAATTTATCCCACATTTGACGACAAAATCTTTCGTTTATCTCACGAATTATCATATGAATTCTTGGAAGACGCCTTGCAATAAGATCTTCGTTCCACTTTTCAAGCGCTTCACTCATTACGGTGTGGTTTGTATAAGCAACAGTTCTAGTCACAATGCTCCACGCATCATCCCATCCATATCCCTTTTCATCAATAAGAATACGCATAAGTTCTGGAATACAAAGCGCAGGGTGGGTATCGTTTATGTGAATAGCCGCCTTTTCTGGCAAACTATCTAGCGAACCATAATGTCTTTCGTGATCGTTAACGATATCTTGCAACGCTGCCGAAACAAGCAAATATTGTTGCTTTAATCTTAATGATTTACCTTCAAAATGGTTATCAGAAGGATATAACACTTTTGAAATAAGGTCTGCCTCGTTATCTTCTTGCATACTGCGCATATAATCGCCTTGAGAAAAGGTTTTCATATCAAAATCGCGAATATTTTGCGCCTTCCAAAGTCTTAAAACGGAAACAGCCTCGCTATCCTTACCAGATATCATCATATCATAAGCAACAGCCTCAACCTCTTTTGCTTCCAAATGCTCAATTTGGCAACCCTTTTCCGTCCAGTTTTCTTTTATATACCCATCAAACTTAACCTTAAAAGTTCTGTCTAGTCTTTGAGTTAGCCAAACTTCGCCACCAGGCAACCAAATGTCTGGCAATTCCATTTGCCAACCATCAACTATCTTTTGCTTAAATAAGCCGTATTCATATCTAATAGAATAACCCATAGCAGGATAATTTTGGCTTGCCAAAGCATCCATAAAACAAGCGGCAAGTCTGCCAAGTCCGCCGTTTCCAAGCCCTGCATCTGGTTCCATATCATACAATTCTTCTAAAGAACCATTAAATTCTTTTTTGAGTGCAGAGTCAAACAACTTGTCAACGCTTAAGTTATAAGCATTATTCTTTAATGATTGACCAAGCAAAAATTCCATGCATAGATAATAAACTCTTTTTCCACCTTTAGGTCTAAACTTCCTGTTAAAAGCAGAACGTTTTTCTAAGAGCATATCTCTAATGCACATAACTACCGCCTTATAAAGTTGCTCTTTTGTTGCTTCTTTCTCTGAAACACCGAAATATTTTGAAAGCTTGCTTTTTATTAAGTTAATCACGTCTTTTTCGGTAATATTATTCATTTAGTAAAACCAATCCTTTTATTTGTTATAAAGTTTTTCATATTCCCCAGCCTGAATTTTCCAAGAAAAATCAGTAGTCATAGCACGATTTTGCACGTCTTTCCAAGCATTTTCATCCTTAAAAGTCCTAATTGCTTCGTCAATAACGTAAAGCATATCGTGAGCATTGTAGTCGTGGAAAGTAAAACCGTTTCCTTTAACACCGGTATAAGCCTTAATGCTGTCGTTTAGTCCACCAGTTTCTCTGACGATAGGCACAGTTCCATATCTACTTGCAATCATTTGAGATAATCCACAAGGTTCCATTTTTGATGGCATTAAGAATAAATCTGCACCAGAGTATATCTTCCTTGATAAATCTTGGTTATATGCTATTATGCTCACACATTTTCCTTTATAAGCATTAGCAACGTTAAGGAAGAAATTTTCATATGCTATTTCACCCTTACCTAAAACCACGACTTGAACGTCTTCTGAAAGCAAACTTTCTATTGCACTTCTAATCAAATCCAAACCTTTATGCGAAACCAATCTAGAAATAACTGCAATAATAGGCACGTCACTTCTAACAGGAAGTCCAAGCATAGTTTGTAATTCTTTTTTACAAATTGCCTTGCCTTCAAGGTTTTGACTACTATAGTTTGCAAATAAAAATTTGTCCGTTTCTGGATTATAATAATCAACGTCAATTCCGTTTAGAATTCCGTATAACTTGTGAGCATTACGATTGATAATAGGATCAAGTCCGTGAGCAAAGAAAGAATTTTTAATTTCTTCTGCATACGTTGGGCTAACGGTAGAAACTATATCGCTCATTTCAATAGCGCCTTTCATAAGATTTACACACCCGTTATATTCAACGAACGGCTCTATAGCGCTAGTAAAACCAAACACGTCGTTATAAGTTTCCATACCAAAAACGCCTTGGTATTCAATATTATGGATAGTGAAAACCGTTTTGATTTTTCTAAACTTTTCGTTACCCGAATACATTCCTTTCAAGAATATGATAGATGCTGCCGACTGCCAGTCGTTACAATGCAAAACGTCTGGATAAATATTAAGTCTAGCAATAGTGTCTAATGCAGCCCTTGAGAAGAAAGCAAATCTTTCGGCGTCATCATAAAAACCGTAGATATTTCCTTCTCTTTTGAAGTAATATTCATTGTCGATAAAATAGAATTTTACGCCTTGATATTCAGTTGTAAAAATGCCTGCATATTGACTACGCCAGCCTACCGAAACGTTAAAATTGGTTATAAATTCAAAGGTTTCTCTGTACTCTTTTTTAATGGCAGAATACATTGGTAAAATTACGCTAACTTGGTAATTATTGTTAGATGCAATTGCCTTTGGTAAAGAACCTAAAACGTCTGCCAAACCACCGGTTGCTATAAAAGGTGCGGCTTCTGAACCAACAAATAAAACCTTCTTTTTTTCCACTTTTTCTAGCGTAGGAAGTTTACCTAATTTTTCTTTTGTAGCACCATTATTTGCTGTTTTTTTCATTATTAAACTCCTATTAAATCATTGTGCCTTTACCAATGTAGAATGGGTGATTTTCACTGCCAGATAAATTACGTTTATCTCTTATAACAACTGCTTTATCTACAATAATGCAGTTTAAAGATGCGTTTTCACCAATAACGCTATTTTGCATAACAATACTGTTTTTTACAACTGCACCCCTTGCGACTTTAACGTTTCTAAATATAATACTATTTTCTACTTCGCCCTCTATTAT
>JAZRMS010000145.1:0-3494 GCA_045647825.1 Christensenellaceae bacterium | reverse complement strand
CATTTCTGGAAAGCCAGAGTTTGGCGCAACAAATAATGCAGTTTTTGATGGTGTTGTTTTTTTAATGGTAAGTTGTCTTGTTGCAAGTATAATATCAGGAATAGTTGCATTTTTTAAGGAAAGAGAAAAAATTAACGAAAGCAAAAATAGCGTGCTAAAACTAGCATCTCTTTGTGGTATATTCACAGCTGCACTTTATATATTAATTTTAGTTTTTTCTAATCTTGAATTAATGCCCGTTGCCATTTATTTCCCTGTTTATTCTGGTGGGCAACTTATAATGTGTTCGCTTATTGGAATTACTTGTTTTAAGGAAAAATATAGACCACTTCAATATCTTGGTATAGTGGTGGGTATTGTTTCTGTGGTGTTATTAAATTTATAAAAGGCAAAATTATGAAATATAAAATTATAGATTTTCACACGCATCCTTATATCGATGGTAAAGAAAGTATATTTAGGTATGCAGATAAATTTGATTTTGGTATTAAAGAATATAAAAGTTATTTTAATTCGCTTGGCATAGAAAAAATATGCGGAACGCCGTTATCGTCTAATTCAAAAGATTTGGATTGGAACGGCATAAAAAAACTTAATGATGAGGCGTTAAAATTGCGCGACGTTTTGGGTGATTTTTATATCCCTGGATATCATATCAGCGCAAAACACGTTGACGAATCTTTGAAAGAAGTTGAGCGCATGCAAAAGGAAGGGGTGAATTTAATCGGTGAACTTTTGCCTTACGTTAGTGGTAGATATTTTGAAAAAGGCTATAAAGAAATCTTTTCTCAAATAGAAGGAAAGGGAATAGTTGTTAGTTTTCATTCTACCGTTGGGCCAGAAGATGATGCAGGCATTGATGAAATCTTAAAGGATATTAGGGGAATAACCTTTGTCGCTGCACATTTTGGCGAGTACGATTTTTATATGAAAAACCTAAAACGTGCAAAAGAGTACGACAATTTCTATCTAGACACGTCTGGTTCTGGAAGTTATAGGCTTGGAGCAATTCCATATGGCATAAAAGAAGTAGGGATAGAAAGGTTTTTATTTGGTTCGGATTTTCCAACGCTCGCGCCTTCAATGGCAGTTGGGACAGTAGAAAAAGATCCGTTTTTAACCGAAAAACAAAAGCAAGCCATATTTTATGATAATGCTAAAAAGTTATTGAAAAGTAAATAGGTTTAGGAAAAAGAATTTGTTTATTATATAAAACCCCATCGCAATTATGCGTTGGGGTTTAACTATATATTAAGTTAAAACGTTTATCAATCGTTTTTCATTTCAACGAAAACGTAGCCGAACGCGTTTGGTCCCCAATGGCAAGCAATTGCTGGGTCAAGGTCATCTTTTTCTATCATAAAAGGGTAAAAACAATTGTCTGTTTTATCAATAAGCTTGTCCAAGTTGTCGCTATTAAAAGTGTATGAGGGAACGATGGGGTAATTAGTGTCTGCATTTTGTAATGCCTGATGAAGATGTTTTATTGCACAATTAATACCGATAGTTTTTGCATCAACCGAAACAGAGCCTTTTAGTTTTATAATTGGCTTAATTTTTAGTAGTGTGCCTATAGCGCAACTTGTAGCGCTCAACCTACCGCCTCTTTTAAGATATTCAAGAGTTTCGGGCACGGCAAGTGCAGTTATTCTAGGTGCGATTTCATTTAATTTACTTTCTATAAAATCAAGTGAAGAATCTAAATATTTTTTTGCTTCTAATGCTAAAATTTTAATTCCACCAACTGCCGTTTGAGAGTCGAATACTCTAACGTTTTCTTCATCCTTAAATAGATTTTTTAAGGTGTCAAATGTTCCAGAGATTTTAGAGGAAATGGTGATTATAAAAACTTGATTGCCTTTGTTTACGTATTCCATAACTTTAATACGAGTGTCGTCAAGAGAGGGAAGAGAAGTTTTTGGAAAAATTTTATCGCGGATTAATGCGTCGTAAAAAGTTTCTAATTCCAAATCAACACCGTCTAAATATTCTTTATTTCCTAATAAAATTTTTAGTGGCAAAATTTCAACGCCGTAAACGTCTTTTTCATTTTGTTTAATGCTACTGCCAGAATCAACAAATAATTTTATCATAATTGTCTCCTTTGTTTTGTGATGTCAAAATTATATTCGCGACTTTTGCTATAATAATTATATGTCAATAGCTGTTAAAAGTCACCCTACTTCTCTTTTTGCTTTGTATACGAATAGAGTATTAAAAAGTAGACAAAATAACGGCACTCTACTATCAGTAGAGAAGCCGTTTTTTTAGTTAAAAACATTAAAGAAATAGCAATTTTTAGATATTTTTCTATTCCCAAGTTTCAAAAGCATATTTTCTATATCTTCTAGGAATAAAGTTGTCTTGCAGTCGAAGATTTTTTCTTTCGGGGATATTTATTTCCTTATAATATCTTTTCCAAAGTTCGCTAATATTCTTTTCTTTTTCAGAAGGAGAAAAAGTGGGTGACGCATCAGTATATACGCATTTAAGAGAATATCCGTTAGAGATGCAAACCAAATTTCTTTTAACGTCGTGTATTATGAACGGGGTTGTTCCAAGCCTTTTTAAGAAGTGTGGTGCAAGGATTTCAGTTATATCGTTATCTGGAGAAAACTCTGCGTATAAAACCCCTCTTTCCGATTGCTTAAAACGCAAAAAACCTGTCATTATGTGCCTCTCGTGAAGAACTTTTTGCACGAGAAAAGAAAAGTCCGAAACGCATTTTTCTCCTAAAAATTCTGAAACGTCCTTTCGTTGCGATAACGTGAAACGTGCATACTTAAAGGCAATAGTAAGCGCTTTTTTGTCGCAACATCTTAAACATATTTTTAAATGAGCAACAATATCGTTTCCACCGTAATTATAAAGTCCTTTTTTAACGCGTTCAGCTTGTGCTTTATTTGTAGGAAGGTCAATATGGATTGCATCGAGTTTTGGTTGATACGCCTTTCTATCCACAATCTCATCTGGAATAATGTTTTCCGTAAAACTAAAAAACAAGGCAGATAAAATGCCGTCAATATTTCCGTCAATAACAAAAATCTTCATAATTCACCATTAAGTGCTGATAGAGCAGTGTAATAAGCATTATCAAACATGGAAATTTGACTTGTGTTTTCCGATTGTTCAAGGCAAGATAAAAGCCCTTTCACGTTATTATATCTCGTTGCACCCAAATATTTGCCGTTACAAGTGATAAAATGTATTGCCCTTTTAAGCACCACGCGTAGACGTTTCAAGTCGTTAAAGTCTAGTTTAGTGTTTTTTCTTGCAAGAGCAATTCTATAAGCACTTTTAACCCCGATACCAGGCACTCTTAAAATTAATTCTAACGGGGCAGAGTTTATTTCGATGGGAAAAAGGTGCATGTTTCTTAATGCCCACGCGCATTTAGGATCGTATTCGGTCGATAAAAATCCGTCGTTTCCAGTAATTTCATCTGCGGTAAATCCATAAAAACGCAATAGCCAGTCGGCTTGATAAAGCCTATG
>JAZRMS010000144.1:0-6413 GCA_045647825.1 Christensenellaceae bacterium | reverse complement strand
TGACCATTTAAAACCAACGCAGAGTTATGGCAAAAACCACACTTAAAGTTGCACCCACCTGTAAAAATGGTGCTTGCAACAAGCCCGTCAAAATCAACAAGCGACATCTTTTCAAGTCCGCATATGTGCATATAAACACCTCCCTAAAATCATCAAAAATATTATAATAATTTTTGCCAAAAAAGTCAAGAATATTTGGTTGCGCTAAAGGTAGCAAGAAACCTATTTATGTTAATAATTAATAAAAGGTTAGTTTGATTTTTTATTCTCATTAAGCTTTGCTATAAATTTTTTTGGCGACATACCCACGGATTTCTTAAAAGCGTTTGAAAAATACAAAGGATCTGAAAAACCAGAAAGGAAAGCGACGTTTTTTACAGAACTTATTCCAAGTTCAAATAGTGATATTGAGTTCTTAATTCTATAAGAACGGAGATACTCGCTATAGTTAGTATTGGTCTTTTTTTTAAAAATGTGAGATATATATTTTGAATTATACGATAACTGTTTTGAAATAAACGATATTGAAAGTTCAGGGTTGTCGAAATTATCCTCTGTTATTTCCATAACGTTTCGTATTATATCGTTTTGCAGGCAAACGCTTGTAGATAATTGTGAAAAAACGTTAAGAAGAACGCTCTCCGCTGCAATATCAACGTTGCTTGGCGGTGTGCGTAATAATGAGTTTTGAAAAAAGGGAATTAAACTATTAAAATTATCGTTTGTACGAGTTTTTTCGTAAATATTAAAGCGGGAAAGAAGAGATTTTGCGCGCGCGCCGTTAAAGTCTATATAAATATAATTAACGTCGCTTCCTTGTTTTAGCGAAAAGTGCTCTCCTTCAAAACCAAAGATAAGAGTCCCAACGGAAAAAGGAAAGGTGGTGGCGTTAAATAGAAAATCTCCACAGCCTTGGGTTACTAATATCATTCGGTTATGCGCTAATTTAATTTTTTTGAGCATAACTTCTAAGTTAGACTCGGCTACGAAACAATAAATAGAAAGATCGTTAGAAGAATTTGATAATGGGAATTTGCAAACGTTGGTATTTTTCATTATAAAACCTGCATTTTGAATTTGCTATAATATAGCACGAAGATTAAAACGTGTCAAGTGAAAACTAACTTTATTATATGTTTTTATAGAAAATTTATATTGTTTGGGTGAAAAACATGTGATATAATGATAAAAAAATAACACTAGGAGATGGTTATGAAAAATATAAGAATAGGATTATTTGGTGTTGGCAGAGGTGCAGACATTGCAAAAAACTTTATGCTACTAGATGCTGAAATCGTTGCCGTTTGTGATAACAACAAAGGTCGCATGGATGAAGCAATGAAAAAACTGAATAAAAGCGTTAAGATTTACGAAGATTTTGACGAGTTTATTAAACATCCTATGGATGCCGTTGTTTTGGCAAATAGTTTTCATCAACATGCGCCGTACGCAATAAAATGTTTTGAGCGAAACATCCACGTTTTCAGTGAGTGCACGTCTAACGGAACGATGGCAGAGGGCGTTCAGCTTGTTAGAGCTTTTGAAAAGAGTAAAAGTATTTATATGCTTGCGGAAAATTATCCGCAAATGCTTTTTAATCGTGAAATGAAAAGAGTGGTAGATGGTGGCACGCTTGGCAAAATATTATATGCTGAAGGCGAATATAATCATCCAGGAAGTCCGTGGAATAATGCGTTTAGAAAAATTTATAATTACTATCCAAAGCATTGGAGAAATTATTTGCCCGCTACGTATTATATAACTCATTCTCTAGGGCCAGTAATGCACATAACTGGTGCAACGCCAAAGAAGGTAACGGCGTTTGCTATGTACGTTCCAAGTACAGCAGAAGTTCCTACCGCCTCTTATTGTGCGGATAAATCGGCAAACGTAACGACGTTTAACGACGACGGATCGGTTTTCCGTGTCACTGCTTGTTCTAAATACGGCGCTCATCATAATGCTTATAGAATTTGTGGGACTAAAGGACAAATTGAAAATTTACGCACTAAAGATCAATCTGTACTTCTTAGATACAATTCATGGGAAAAGCCAGAAGGGGAAGAAGATGAGAAAGTTTATATCCCGTCTTGGAACGATAAAGATGAAGAAATTATAAAGAAAGCTGGGCACGGAGGTGGAGATTATTTGACAGCGCGTATCTTTATTGATTGCTTAAAGGAAGGCAAGCAACCACCGCACCCATTTGACGTTTATTCTGCAACAGTTATGGCGTCTACTGCTATTTTAGCGCATAGATCCGTTCTTGATGGTGGTAAAGTATACGATATTCCAGATTTTAGAAAGGAAGAAGATCGCAAACTTTATGAAAACGATTATTTGACGCCGTTTTGGGGAGATGATGGAAGCGCGCCAACTCTGCCGTGTTGTTCTAATCCAGAGTATAAACCTACCGAAAAGCAACTTGAACTATATCTAAAGGAACTTGAAAAGTAATTTACAAAGCCTTTAGTTCAACTCACCCCAAACATAAACAAAAAAGGGACACCGCATGGTGTAAATAAAATATAGAATAGAGCAAAATAAAAATAGGGGCGGTAAGACGGTTGCTACGCTACCTGAAGGTAGCACGCAATACTCACTGCGTTCGTATGTGAACGGAAGTCAAACTTATTTACCCACAACGCAAACAAAAAAGGACACCTCGTGCTATATGAACATAGAAAGCAAAAAAACAAATTGATAATGGGCGGTAAGATGGTTGCTACGCTACTAAAGTAGCACTTTGGTACTCGCTATGCTCGTATGTGAACGGAAGTCAAACTTATTTACCCACAACGCAAACAAAAAAAGGACGCAATAACGCGTCCTTTTTTGTTTGGTGGGGGCGGTAAGACTTGAACTTATGACCTCTTGCATGTCAAGCAAGCGCTCTAACCAGCTGAGCTACGTCCCCAAAGCCACATAATAATAGCATATTTTTTTATTTTTTACAAGCGTTTTTTTGTTAGCTTTATAAAAAAGTTTATATCTGTGTTGACAAAATAAAATAGTATGGTGTATTATTAGAATAGTAAAAAATGGAGAATAAATATGATAAAGGCTGTTTTGCTTGACGTTGACAACACCTTGCTTGATTTTAACCTAAATGCAAGTGCATCTATGAAAAGCGCTTTTAATGAGTGTGGTTTGGAGTATAAAGAAGAATACTTTCCGGTTTTTAAAAGGATAAACGACGCGCTTTGGGTTGGTATCGAAAAAGGCGAAATAACGAGAGAACAATTAAAAAAGACAAGGTTTCCTTCTATACTAAAAGAATTAGGGTTAAGTGGCGATAGCGCGCGAATAGAGACGTTATTTAGGAAAGGTCTTGGGGAATTTGCTTTTATGGTAGACGGGGCAGAAGACCTTTTAGAATACCTTTATAAAAAGTATAGATTATTCGTTGCAAGTAACGCTATATACGAAGTGCAAATGAATAGACTTAATTCTACAGGAATGATAAAGTATTTTGAAAAACTTTTCATTTCGGAAAAGATGGGGCACGATAAACCCACCAAAGAGTTTTTTGATATTTGCTTTAACGAAATGGGAAATCTTAAAAGAGAAGAAGTTTTTATGATAGGCGATTCGCTTACTGCCGATATCGGTGGTGCAAAGGAATACGGGTTAAAAACTATTTGGTTTAATATTGACAAAAAGCCGTTTAACAGCGCGCTAGCCGACTTTACGGTTGAAAAGTTAAGCGATATTAAGGGTATTTTGTAGTCATAATAGTTTTAAGCGTTAATATATTTATATTAAATTGCTAGTCGAGCATTGACAAATGCTCGACTTTTTGTTATACTTTACTGAAACGAAAAATAAAAGGAGAGTAAAAGTGAAAAGAAGACCGTTATTTATTAATGCAGACAAGACGATAATTTCACAAAAGGTAAAAGAAGCGTTTTCTTCAGTCTTACCGATAACGGCAATAGTTCTCGTGTTGTGCTTTACTATCGTGCCTATTGAGAGCGGAACTTTTCTTGGTTTTATTCTCGGTGCGTTGCTAGTAATTACGGGCATGGGGCTTTTTACCTTGGGTGCAGACACGGCAATGACGCCTATCGGCGAATACGTTGGTACTACGGTAATGAGTTCTAAAAAATTATGGATAATCATTCCCGTATGCTTTTTAGTCGGCGTTTTAATCACAGTTTCAGAACCTGACTTGCAAGTGCTTGCAACACAGCTTGCTCAAACTATCAATAACTGGACTTTGATTATAACTATCGGCGTTGGTGTCGGCGTATTTTTGGTTATAGCATTTTTAAGAATAGTGTTGAAAATCAAACTTTCTATACTGCTAATATGCTCTTATTTAACCGTTTTCGTTCTTTCCTTTTTTGTTCCAGAAACGTTTGTGCCGTTGGCGTTTGACTCTGGTGGGGTAACTACAGGTCCTATGAGCGTGCCGTTTATAATCGCAATAGGTACTGGTGTTGCGGCAATGCGTAGTGACCGCTCTGCAGAAAACGACGGGTTTGGTTTGACAGCACTTTGTTCTGTTGGACCTATCCTTGCGGTTATGATTTTGGGGATAATTTTTAAGCCTGAACATTTTAGCGTTACCGAAAACGTTTTAACTAATCCGGAAAACTCAAAGGAATTAATAAAGGCGTTTGGAAACGCTCTTCCACATTATTTTGTAGAAGTGGGTATAGCGCTTATTCCTATCGTAGCGTTTTTCTTAATTTTCCGTTTGTTTGGGCAAAAGGTTTCCAAACAACAATTTGTAAGAATAATAATCGGTGTTTTTTACACCTACGTAGGTTTGGTATTATTCTTAACGGGGGTAAACGTTGGATTTATGCCTGTCGGTAGTTATTTGGGCGAAACGATAGGTGGTTTAGATTATAACTGGATTATCGTTCCTATAGGTATGCTTATCGGTTATTACGTTGTAGCGGCAGAGCCTGCAGTCCACGTTTTGACCAAGCAAGTTTATGAAATAACGGCAGGTGCAATTCCAAAGAAAGCACTTAGAATGAGCCTTATGATAGGCGTTGCTGTTTCAGTTGGGTTAGCAATGCTTAGGATTTTGTTGCACATACCGATATTGTATTTCTTAATACCGGGCTATTTAATTGCATTAGTGTTAACGTTTGTCGTTCCTGATATATTCACGGCAATCGCGTTTGACTCTGGTGGCGTTGCATCTGGCGCAATGACGGCAAGCTTTTTGTTGCCACTAGCGTTGGGGCTTTGTTCTGCGACGGGTGGAAACGTTGCAACCGAAGGGTTTGGCGTGGTTGCAATGGTGGCAATGACACCGCTTATTGCAATACAAGTTTTGGGACTAGTATTCAAGTTGAAGTCAAGAAAACTTCAAGGATCGGTCAAGGAAGAAGTTATCGAAAAGGAAGAAATTATCGGTTAAGGGGGATATCTTATGTTAGCGCTTAAGTATTTGGTAGTGATAACTAAAAGAGAATATTTTGAGCAGTACTTGGAATTTTTCCATCAATATAATGTTAACGGTGTGGTGAGCATGCTGTGTAACGGAACGGCTACCGACTCTATGCTCAGTAAAATGAGCCTTGAAAAAACAGAGAAGATTATGATTTCCGTAATGATACCCGAAAATCAAATAGGTAGTGTGGTTAAGGGGCTTTTACATCAAATGAATATAAGCGCACCAGGAAACGGCATAGCACTCTTTATATCGGTAGATGGTGTTGGTGGAAAGTCTTCGTTAAAGTTTTTTGTTGGGGAACAGGAAATAGAAAAAAAGGAGGATACGGATATGATGGAAACCAAATCCGTTTTAATAGTAACTGTTGTGGATAAAGGGAATACCGAACTAGTAATGGAAGCTGCGCGTGGTGCAGGTGCTGGTGGTGGTACGGTAATGCGCGCAAAGGGAACGGGTGCAGAAATTGCAAAGTTCTTTGGCGTTTCTATAAGCGAAGAAAAAGAAATGGTTTATATCGTGTCTTCAAGAAAAGGTCGCGACGACATTATGAAAGCCATTATGGAAAAGGCAGGCGGAAAGACGGAGGCGCACGGCGTTGTGTTCTCTTTGCCTGTTGACGGCGTTATAGGAATAAGGGAGTTTGAAAGTTTATAATATGCAAAAGGGTAAAACCGATTATAAAGCTGAATTGCAAAAGAAAAACGTGATAGCTTTCGTTCCAACGGGAAATAGTATGTGGCCAACGTTAAGGGGGCAAAAGCAATCGGTCATAGTTAAGTTAAAGAGTGATAGACTTTCGTATTTCGACGTGGGGCTTTATACAAGGGCAGATGGAACAAACGTTTTGCACCGTGTTGTAGAAGTCAATTCTAAAGGCTACGTTATGGTTGGCGATAGTCAAGATTATCTTGAACAAGTTGATGAAGATATGGTTTATGGTGTAATGACCGGGTTTTATCGTGGCAAGAAATATATTGATGCAAACGACCCAAAGCAC
>JAZRMS010000143.1:0-5180 GCA_045647825.1 Christensenellaceae bacterium | reverse complement strand
TTGCTTGTGTCAGCTCTGTTGCCTTACCATTGTGCTTTGATAATAGCGTCAATCACCATAATTATAGTAGCATTGTTGCCAGCAAGATTTGTTCAATGCAGAAATTGTGGGTACAAATTCAATCCCTGTAAAGGAAATGTTTGTCCTGTGTGTGGAAATGTAATTCAATATTTTGATAATTAAAACGAAAAACTAAAGGTAGGTCAATTGACCTACCTTTTTTCGTTGGTTTTTTAAGTTTAATTACAACCGCAATTATTGTTGCAATTGCAGTTGTTGTTGCCGAAATTATTAAATAAATTATTACAGCAACCTGTTGTCGTTAGCAAGGCTAATAGTAGACACAACTGCGTTGAATTTATCGTGTTGTTTCCCAAGAGTAAAAGTAAAAGCGCGATTAAAGTTAAATTGTTATTCATTTTTAACCTCCTTTTCTTATAAATTCGCCATTTTTTTATTATATGCGATAAATATCTTAAAAATGCTCTATTTGTATTTAGTTATAATATGTATACAAAAACGATAAATCAAGGGGGCGAATAATTTGAGAGAAATTTTGCTTGATAAAAGACTACAAACAATGGTTAACGACTACGTTCCCAAAGGGGAAATTTTAGACGAATTAGTTTGTTTTTTTTCTATATTTTCAGACTATACAAGGCTAAAAATGATTTCTGCTTTGGCTATTAGCGAAATGTGTGTTTCCGACCTATCTTCGCTATTAAATTTAAACCAAACTACCGTGTCCCATCAATTAAGGTTGTTAAAAACGCTAAATGCAGTAACAACGCGCAGGCAAGGCAAAGTGGTCTTTTATTCTTTGCGCAACGACACCCTTTCAGAAGTTCTTTTAAAAGGAGTGGAATTTTTAGGGTATTAAGGCTTGAAAAAAGAGATAAAATCGGTTATAATAGTTGCGTGAATAATTTGGCTGATAAATTAAAACATTTGCCAGAAAATCCCGGTGTTTACGTTATGCTTGACGGGGCAGGGCAAATTATATACGTTGGAAAGGCAAAAAACCTTAAAAATAGGGTTAGGCAGTATTTCACCAACGGCGTCAAAACTGACAAAGTTATGGCAATGGTTAATAACGTTGCCGACTTTTATTATATAATCGTTCCTACAGAGATAGATGCGCTATCTCTAGAAAACAATTTAATAAAAAAGCATAAACCGAGATATAATATACTATTAAAGGACGATAAAACTTATCCTTATTTAAAAATAGATTTGCGCGTTGATTTTCCAACCTTTTCGGTTACAAGGAAAATAAAAAAGGACGGAGCAAAATATTTTGGCCCTTTTATGGGTGGCGTTTCGGTTAAAGGCGTTTTAGAGATAATAAACCTAGCATTTGGCGTTCGCCCTTGCGAAAAGAAGTTGGTTTTTGGAAAGGTGGAAAAACCTTGCCTAAACTATCACATTAAAAAGTGTTTTGCGCCTTGCGCAGGGTGCATTAGCAAGGAAGACTATAGAGAAAGGGTGGATAGCGCCGTTGATTTTTTGAACGGCGAAGTTAATGAGGCGGAAAAACTTTTAAGAGAAAAAATGCTTTCTGCAAGCGAGAGAGAAGAGTTTGAGCTTGCGCTTAAATATAAAGAAAACCTTTTGAGTTTGGAAAAGGTAAAGCAAAAACGCTTGACTTCTCTAAACAAGTTTTTGGATGCAGATGTTATTGCTTATAGGGCAAACGGCATATATTCAACGGTAAATCTTCTCATAATAAGAAAGGGCAGAACTTTGGGTAGCAAAAACTTTGCTTTTGAAAGTGCAACGCTATCTGATGGAGATGCGCTTTCTGAATTTATCACTAGATATTATAAACAAGGTGTGGAAATCCCAGACGAGATAATTAGTGGACAAGAGATTAGCGACGCTAACCTTTTGGAAGATTATTTGAAAAAAGAATTCTCTAAAAAAGTCAACGTGCTTTGGGCAAAACAAGGGGTGCGCCGTCAACTAGCAGATATGGCAGGAATGAACGCAGAAGAATATTTGTCTACTGCCGTGGATAAGATTGCGCACAAAAACGATATGACGGTAAAAGCGTGTGAGGCGTTAAAAGAAAAACTTTCTTTAACCAACTATCCAAAGCGTATGGAATGCTATGATATATCCAACATAAGTGGTGTGGACAAGGTTGGCAGTATGGTTGTTTTTAACGACGGAGAGCCCGATAGAGAGCAGTATCGCCGTTTCAAGATAAAGAGTTTTGAAGGTGCAGACGATTATAGAAGTCATCAAGAGATGATGGAAAGAAGGCTTGAGAGGTTAATTTCCGATCCGGAAAAATTTGCAAAGCCAGACCTTATTATAATAGACGGTGGCAAAGGTCAACTTTCTGCCGTTAAGGAAATATTTGACAAAAAGGGCGTTAGTGGAATAGACTTGATTGCGCTTGCTGAAAGAGAAGAGGAAATTTTTCTTTTAGGTAAATCAGATCCTATAGTGCTTGAAAGAAGAGATTATTGCCTTAAAATGTTACAACGCATTAGAGATGAGGCGCATAGGTTTGCAATAACCTATCATCGTTCTTTAAGAGATAAAAGGGTGCTGTCATCCGTGCTTGATAAAGTGCACGGGCTTGGCAAGGTGAAAAAGAGGGCGCTTTTAGAGCGTTTCCGTGACCTTGGCGGTATTATTAGTGCAACCGAAGAGCAATTAAAAGAAGTTGATGGAATAGGTGAAAAGCAAGCAAGACTTATTATAGAAATGCTGACGAAAGAGGACTTAAAATGAAATACAAACTATTTATAAGTGACTACGACGGAACGCTTGGCGTAGCACCGCAAAATAATATTGACGAGCAAACGCTTTCAGCCATTAACGAATTCACAAAAAAAGGTGGAATATTCGTTGCCTGCTCTGGAAGAGAAACGTCGTCTATTATGAGAATATTAAAGGCGCACGGAATAAAGGGTTTAGTCGCGTCATTCCAAGGTGCGAGAATAACCGATATTGAGAGTGGAAAGGTTTTATTTAAGGGTGGGCTTGATAAGAACACCGCACTAAAAGCTTTAGAAGAAGTGGAAGGTAGTGGGCTAACGCCTATTGCTTATGGCGAAAGCGAACTATTTATTCAAGAAAGAACGCCATACGTTAAGGTGTATGAAGACGCCGTTAAGTTGGATGGAAAAATCACAGATATTCGTGAGGAAGTTATTAGACAAGGTGAGGCTGTTAGCAAAATATGTTGGCTTGGTGATAATAACGTGGTCAACGAGGTTGCTGATAAGCTCAATAAAAAGTATAATGGAAATGGGTTGTCTTTTAATAGTGGTGCGCATTGCTTGTTAGAAGCAATAAACCCAGAGCACGCAAAAAGTAACGCCGTGCGTTTTATCGCAGATTACTACAACGTTCCTTTAAGCGAAGTTGTTGCGATAGGTGACAGCACGAACGATATTCCTTTAATTAACGGGCCGTGGCATGGTGTTGCCGTTGGCGACGGAAGGGAAGAGTTAAAGGCTGTGGCAGACGAAGTGACCGTGCCGTTTAAAGAAAAACCCGTTAAACATATATTAGAAAAATACTGTTTATAAATACATAAGAAAGGTTTTATGATGGAAGAGAAAGATTTGATTACTGAAATAACCGAACAAAAGAAAGATAGAATTATGCCACTAGTTGCGCTCCGCGGAAAGGTTTTGTTTCCCGGAACGTTTATGAATTTTGAAGTGGGAAGACCTGCATCTATCAATGCAGTTGAAAAGGCGGCGGAATTGTCTTCTGAACTATTTATCGCCCCACAAAAAAACGCGTTTATAGAGTCGCCAAAGCCATCTGAAATTTTGGCGTGCGGTGTTATTGCGCGCATTAAACAAATAGTAAAAGTGCAAAACGGAACTAACCTTAAAGTTTCGGTAGAGGCCGTTGCAAGAGCGAAAATAAAAAGTTTTATACCTTCAAAAGGCTATTTTACCGTTGCAGTAGAAGAAAGCCCTTATACTCAAAACCATAGTGAAAATGAGATAGAGGCTTATTTTAGAGTGGCTAAAAACGCATTCTATGAGTATGCACTTGCAGATAAACGCATTTCAAAAGAGATGCTTGGCGCTATAACCGAAAAAAAGCAACCCAACGAATTTATTGACAACGCAATTTCTATCGTTAACTTTAAAGAGAGCGACGTTCAAGCAATTTTACTTTGCGACGACACGGTTGAAAGACTTGTTGCGTTTGAGAAATTGTTTAATAGAGAGCTTGAAATCCAAAAGCTTGAAAGAAAGATAACGGGAAAGGTTCGCCAAAGCATTGATAAGAGCCAAAAAGAGTTTTATCTTCGCGAGCAAATAAAGGCTATTCACCAAGAACTTGGTGACGACCCAGAAGAAGGGGATGAATTAATAAATAAGATTAAAGAGAAAAACTTGCCTAAAGAGATAGAAGAAAAGGCGCTTAAAGAGGCAAAAAGGCTTGATAAAATCAATCCGTCCTCGCCAGACTATTCTATTATTCTAAACTATCTAGACTGGCTTAGAGAATTGCCGTTTAACGATTTTACCACAGACACCGAAGACCTTAAATTAGCAAAAGAAGTGCTAGATTCAGACCACTTTGGACTAGAAAAGGTTAAACAAAGAATAGTAGAATATCTTGCAGTTTTACATTTAACCAAAGAAATAAAAGGCCCTATTTTATGTTTCGTTGGCCCTCCGGGGGTTGGTAAAACTTCGGTTGCAACTTCTATTGCAAGAGCGCTAAATAGAAAGTTTGTGAGAATGAGCCTTGGTGGCGTTAAAGATGAGGCTGAAATAAGGGGACACAGAAGAACTTACGTTGGGGCAATGCCGGGCAGAATTATTTACGGGCTTAAAAATGCAGGCTCATCTAACCCCGTATTCTTGCTAGATGAAATAGACAAGCTTTCTTCTGACATACACGGTGACCCTGCCTCTGCATTACTAGAAGTGCTAGATCCAGAGCAAAACGTTACGTTTAGGGATAGATTTTTGGAAGTTCCTTATGATCTTTCAAAGGTTATGTTTATAACTACGGCAAACTCAATAGACACTATTCCACGTCCACTACTTGATAGAATGGAAGTGATAGAACTTAACGGCTATACCAACGAAGAAAAGTTGCAGATAGCAAAGAGATATTTAATTCCAAAACAATTAAAGCAAAACGGTTTGACAGAGAAAAAGGTTGATATAACTGACGGGGCGATAAACGAG
>JAZRMS010000142.1:0-14293 GCA_045647825.1 Christensenellaceae bacterium | reverse complement strand
TATCTTTGTATTCGCCTTCGCCAGTTTTTCTGCTTGGCATAGCGATAAAGTATCCCTCCGTACCTTCAATAACCTTGATGTCGTGAACAACGAAGCAATCGTCAAACGTTACCGAAGCAACTGCTTTGAGCTTACTGTCGTCCTTCTTAACGATACGAACTCTTACGTCTGTAATCTGCATAAAAAAACCTTCCTTAACAAATATTACATTTATTCTATCATAGAATTTGTATTCTTTCAATAGGTTTTTTAAAAAAAATGCCCATTTTTTTAATTTTTTGTGCTATTTTTTGCCGTTTTTGCGTATTTTAGCGTATGGACGTTTTAGAAATTTATAAAAATAGTAATAAAGTGCATTTTGTGGGGATAGGTGGCGTTTCAATGAGCGCTCTTGCAGAATACGCCGTTAATAATGGTAAAAGTGTTAGTGGTAGTGATATAGGTGAAAGTTCAAAAATTGAAAAATTGATAAAAAAAGGCGCAACCGTTTATAATTTTCACCACCAAAATAACGTGTCGGGTGCAAATTTGGTGGTGGTTAGTTCTGCTATAAGAGAAGATAATCCAGAAATAGTTTTAGCCAAAGAAAAAGGATTGACTATCATAAAAAGAAGTGAACTTTTGAACGCTTTTATGAGAGAATATAAAAAGCGCGTTGCTGTTTCAGGTTGTCACGGAAAAACGACTACTACTGCAATGATAGGGGAAATATTAAAACAGGCAAAACATTATCCAACGGTTTTTTTGGGTGGAGAATATGGTAAGGAAGAAAACCTTTGTATAGGCAAAAGAAATTTGGTTGTTGCAGAGGCATGCGAATATAAGAAAAACTTGCTTGATATAGAAACGGACATTTCGGTTATTTTAAACGTTGATAACGACCATATGGATTGCTATGAAAGTATGAGCGATCTTGTTGATACGTTTAGGCGGTTTGCTCAAAGTGGTTTAAGCGTTATTAATAAGGACGATAAATATTTTGATAGTCTTTGTGGTGTTTCAACCATATCGTTTGGAATAAATTCTTTTGCAAACTATAAAGCGGAAAGATTAAAAAACAAAGAAAACGGTTATTCTTTTACCGTTTATGCCTATTCTAGAAAGGCAGAACGAATAAATCTTAAAATAAAGGGCAAACATAACGTGTATAACGCGCTTGCATCTTATGCCGTTTGCGATCTTTTGGGCGTTCCGTCATTTACGATAAAAAAGGCGCTTGAAAACTTTACGGGCGTGAAAAGAAGGAACGAATATATAGGAAAAATACAAAACGCAAAGGTTTTTGCAGATTATGCGCATCACCCCAAGGAAATACAAAGCATTTTAGACGTTTATGCTATAAAAGGGGAAGAAGTGGTGGTTGTTTTTCAACCCCACACCTATTCTAGAACAAAAAATTTAATGAGTGATTTTGTCGACACGTTGAAAAAGGTTGATAAACTATATATTTTAGATACTTATTCAGCAAGGGAAGATTATGATAGCGAAGGTAGTGCAAAGGCATTGAGCGAAAATATTAATTATAGCGGTGGGAAAAGCGTTTTTGTTAAAAATGAAGAAGAATTAAAAACAAAACTAAAATATATAGCAAAAGAAACGGATGTGTTTCTTTTTTTGGGTGCAGGTGACGTTTACGATATATGTAAAAGTATCGTTAACACAAAATAAAAAACTAATAAAAATTATTTTTAAATAAAAACGTAAAAGCGCTTGCAAAAAAATGCTTTTTAGTGTACTATATAAACGTACAACATAATAGGAGAAAATTTGCAAAATGGTACAGAAAAAGAGAAAAATATCAATACTTGGTACGGGAAACGTAGGCGCAACTATAGCTTATGCACTCACACTTCAAGGTGTTTGTTCAGAGATTTTGCTTGTTGATATCAATAAAAGCAAAGCAGAAGGCGAAGCACTTGACATTTCACAATGTGGTTCTTGCGTTCCTTCAGTAAAAATTTGGAGTGGCGAATACGAAGATGTTGCTGGCTCTGATATCGTAGTAATTACTTTCGGTGTAGGCAGAAAGCCTGGTCAAACCAGACTTGACCTTGCTGGAATTAACGTTGGAATCTTAAAGAGCGTTATCGGAAAGGTTGCCGAAATCGAACCAAACGCATTATACGTTATCGTATCTAACCCTGTAGACGTTTTAACTTATGTTACTATGAAAGAAACAGGACTTCCTGTAAATCAAGTTATGGGTACTGGTACTTTATTAGACTCTAACCGTCTAACCCAAGCTGTTGCAGAATACTGCAAAGTAGATGCATCTAACGTTAACGCATACGTATTTGGTGAACACGGTGATGCTTGTATGGCTCCTTGGAGTCTTTGCAACGTTTGCGGTATGCCTATCAAAGAATACTGCACCAAGATTATGGGCGTTGAAAAAGATAAGTTAGAAGAAGAACTTGAAAACATTTATACCGGTATGGTAGCAGCAGGTTCAAAGGTTATTAAAGCAAAGGGTGCAACGTATTATGCAATCGCTGCTTCAACCGTTCAACTAATCAAAGCTCTTGTTTCAGATACCGATACTATATTGCCTATCGCAACCCTTCTTGATGGACAATACGGCGCAAAAGATCTTTGCACGGGTGTTCTTTGTAAGGTTGGTGGTTCTGGTGTTAAGGAAATTATAGAAGTTCCACTACCAGAAGACGAACAAAAACTTTTCGCAGAAAAGCTTGCTTCACTCAACAATACTTTCGACGCTTTGGAAGTAAGAAAATAATAACTTCTGTCTAAAAGGGAGTAGTTAGCGCAAAATATTGCGTTTGCACTATCGTCAAAACGGATTTAATCACAAATTTAATCCCGGTAGTGCGAAATTATTGAAAGATAATTTTAACAAGACTTTTGCCGTCAATATGGTAAAAGTCTTTTTTAACGACTAGGAGAAAACAGATGGAAAAAATAGTAATTCTTTGTTTATTTATTTTAACTTACGTCTTAATAATTGCTTTTTCCGACAAAAAAACGTGGACAACTGGTGCAGTTGCGCTAGTTATGGCACTATTTTTGCTTATTTTCGGACAAACTGATTATAAGGTGCTTTCTCTTTTAGAAAGCATTAAGTACGACGTAATATTTATGCTTGCAGGTATAATGCTAACAGTCGGCACTTTTGCAGATAGTGGCATGCCAAACAAGATTGCGGATAAGCTTATGTCAAAAATGCCAAGCTCGATTATGGCGTTAGTAACCGTATCGCTTTTATCTGGTGTGATTTCAGCGTTCGTTGATAACGTTGCAACCGTTTTAATGCTTGCACCTATTGGTGTGGCTATTGCTAAAAAGGTTAAATGTTCGCCTGTTCCCGTTCTTATTTCAATTGCAGTTTCATCAAACCTTCAAGGTGCTGCAACTCTAATAGGTGACACAACGTCAGTCATGCTTGCAGACGGCGCGGGAATGAGCTTTTTTGACTTCTTCTTCTTTAAGGGAAGATTTTCCATTTTCTGGGCGGTAGAACTCGGCGCACTTGCAACTATTCCGGTATTACTATTCATATTTAGAAAGCATAAAGAAAAGCTTAATTATGAAAGCGATAATATAGTTGTAAAGAGCCTTGTCCCAACAATTATTTTGCTAGTAAATATGGCGCTTTTAGTGTGCACGTCATTTATCGATTTTGATATAATGCTTTTCGGCAAAAGTATCACTAACGGCGTAATTTGTCTTACTTGTGGTATCGTTGCTATGGTTGTTTATTGCACTACTAAAAAGCAATCTGCAATCCGTATCACGAAAGAATCTTTCGACTATCAAACAGTATTGTTCTTAATTTTCTTGTTTATAATAATCGGTTGCGTTTCAAACGTTGGTATTATAACGGATATAAGCAACTTCTTTAAGTCTGTTGGCGATCAAAACGTGTTCTTGCTTTATACTTTAATAGTGTTTGCATCAGTATTGCTTTCTGCGTTTATAGACAATATTCCATACGTTGCAACAATGTTACCTGTAATATCCGGCTTTGCGGGAAGTTTCTCACCAGAAGTAACCGTTGCACTTTTCTTTGGTCTTCTTATCGGTGCAACGCTTGGTGGAAATATCACGCCTTTCGGTGCATCTGCAAACGTAGTTGCAATCGGTATGCTTAAAAAAGATGGACACACGGTTAAGAATTCAGACTTCTTTAAGATAGGTGTTCCGTTCACTATGGTTGCAGTAATAACGGGTTATATCTTTACTTGGCTTGTTTGGGCTTTGTAATGAAAAATTAACAAAAAGAAAAAGGTTGCTAAAAAGCAACCTTTTTTAGTTTTAAATTTTAAGTTTAAGAATTAACTTCAACGCCGGCAGGGGAAAACATAAATATATTTTTGCCCATTTCGTAAACACCACCTTGAAGTGCGTATATAGCGCCAGAGAGCATATCTAACACTCTAACTGCCGTTTCATTTTGAAGTTCGTTAAGGTGAACTACTGCGTTTTTGCCTTCTCTAATGGTGTCTATAATATTTTCAACTTCCGAATAGCTTTTTGGGGTAAACACGGCAACGGGTGCAGTTCTCTCTGTTTGTGCAACGCTAGCTGAAAAAGCCGTTCTGCTAGTGCGTTCGGTTTTGTTTTTAGGTTCTTTACCAAATAAATCAAATACTCCCATTATTTATTATCTCCGTAATTTCTTTCTCCAAAAATAGTTCTTCCAAGCCTAATCATATTACTGCCGTTTTTTATTGCCGTTAAATAATCTTCGCTCATTCCCATTGAAAGGTGCTTAAAGTCAAAACCTTGACCTTTTAGTTTGTCATAAAGCGCTCTCATTTTTAAGCAAAGCGAAGTTATAACCTGCTCTTTACTAAAGCGGGGAAACATTGCCATAAGTCCTTTTACTTTAACGTTAGGGCACTTGTCCACGATTTCTTTTATGCTTTCTTCTGCGTTATCAAAATCAAAACCACTTTTAGAAAGTTCGCCACCAACGTTAATTTCGATTAAAACGTTTTGCGTAACCCCTTTATTAAAAGCGCATCTATTAATTTCTTGTGCAAGGTGAATACTGTCAACAGAATGAATAAGTGCAACTTTTCCAACAAGGTATTTCACTTTGTTAGTTTGTAAATGCCCAATAAAATGCTGCTCAGCACCCAAAATCAACTCGTGTTTTTGGTTAAATTCTTGCACGCGATTTTCGGCAACGACTTTTAGTCCCAAAGAAATAGCGCTGTTAATAGTGTCAACGTCCATAGTTTTGGTTGCACCAACAAGCGTTATATCTTCACCTAAATTATTACCGTTTTTTATTTCAGATAAAACCTTTTCTATATTAGATTTTAACATTTTATTTTCCGTTAATAACGTCTGACATATTGTATAAGCCAGTCGATTTACTTGCAAGATATTTAGCAGCCGCTATTGCGCCGTTTGCAAAAACACTTCTGTCAGTCGCTTGGTGAGAAAGGGTAATCGTTTCGCAGTTTCCTGCAAAAATAACGTCGTGCTCGCCCACGATAGAACCGCCCCTAACAGCGTGTATGCCTATTTCGTTTTTATCGCGCTTGCCAACTATTCCTTGTCTACCATAAGTATATTTGCTTTCGGTTAGCACTTCTTTAGCAGCATCTGCAAGCATTAAAGCAGTCCCGCTTGGCGCATCAACCTTTTGGTTGTGGTGTTTTTCTATAATTTCAACGTCAAATCCGTAAAGGGTTGCCGCCGCCTTCTTAACCAAATCGATTAAGAGGTTTACACCAAGAGACATATTTCCAGAACGGAAAAGAGCAATTTCTTTGCTAGTTTGCTTAATCTTTTCAATTTGCTCTTCGGTGTATCCGGTTGCGCAAAGAACGGCAGGAACTTTGTTGGTTTTGCAAAATTCCAAAATTTTATCAAGTGCTTTTGGTGAAGAAAAATCAACTATAACGTCAATCTTTTCTTTTACGCATTCAATAGAGTCGTAAACGGGGTAGTCGGCGTTAGAATTGTCTTTAGCGATATCAACGCCACAAACGGCTTTAATATCAGCGTCAAGACAGCTTGCTTCAAAAACCTTTTTGCCCATTCTGCCCAAAGCACCGCTAATTAAAAGGTTAATCATTTTTACTCCTTAATGGAAAACCCAAAGTCTTTCAAAATCTTTTTCATATCAGCCGTATGTTGTGGCTCAAGTTCGGTAAGTGGTGCGCGAACGATTCCGCTACCAAGTCCGATTAGTTCGCTAGCCTTTTTAACGGGGATAGGGTTAACTTCGCAGAACATAATGTCAATAAGGGGAAGAAGTCTTTCTTGCAATTCATAAGCCTCTTTATTTTTTCCTGCAAAGTATAATCTTGCAACGTCACCTATTTCTCTTGGTGCAATATTTGATGCAACCGAAATTAAACCCATAGAGCCAATACTCATCATTGCAAGGTTAAGGTTGTCGTCGCCAGAGTAGAGTGCGGTTTTTCCACGGATTAAACGTGCCGTTTCGCAAATTTGTTCCATGTTTCCGCAAGCTTCCTTAATTCCGCCTATATTCTTGTTTTCTGCAATTTCTTCCATTGTTCTAGGAAGAATATTAACGCCCGTTCTAGCAGGAACGTTATAGCAAAGTACGGGAATATCAACATTGTCGCAAACGTCGTTATAATACTTTACCAACCCTTTTTGGGTGCATTTGTTGTAGTAAGGCGTTACAACCAAAAGTCCGTCTGCACCAACCTTTTGAGCAAACTGGCTTTTTTCGATAGCCTTTTTAGTGCAGTTACTGCCAGAGCCTAAAATAAATTTTACTCTTCCTGCAATTTTATCATAAGAATATTTTGCAACCATATCGTATTCTTGGTCGGTAATAGTAGATGCTTCGCCTGTAGTGCCAAGTATAGTTAAAGCATCAATTCCGTTGTTAATTTGGTAATCGATTTGACGGCCAAGCGCATCTAAATCAATTCCGTCTTCAGTAAACGGGGTGATTGCGGCAGTACAAGTGCCTTTGAAAATAATTTTATTCATATTATCCTCTTTTAGAGTTGATTAGATTTTTCCTTTAATAGCGCCGATAGCAATAGCCTTTTCAGCAATTTGAACTGCGTTAGTAGCAGCGCCTTTTCTAATGTTGTCGGCAACGCACCAAAGATTGATGCCGTTTTCCACGGTGTCGTCCTTTCTAATTCTTCCAACGAAAACTTCGTTTTTGTTTTCAGCCGTGATAGCCATAGGATAAACGTTGTTAGCAAGGTTGTCTTGAACAACGATACCTTCAGTATTTCTTAAAATTTCCTTAACTTGATCAGGGGTGCAAGGTCTTTCGAATTCAAGGTTTATTGATTCGCTGTGGCCAAAGTATACAGGAACTCTAACGCAAGTTGCAGTAACTTTAATTGATTGATCGTTAAGGATTTTCTTGGTTTCGAAAATCATTTTATCTTCTTCCTTGGTGTAGCCGTTATCCAAGAAAACGTCTATATGAGGGATACAGTTGCCGAAAATAGGGTAAGGGAATTTCTTTGGCGCTTCGCCGTTAATTCCGTTCTTTAGATCGTCATAGCCCTTAACGCCAGCGCCAGAAACTGCTTGATAGGTAGAGTAAATAACTCTCTTAATCTTAAACGCTTCGTGAAGAGGCTTTAATACTACCATAGCTTGAATAGTAGAGCAGTTTGGGTTAGCGATAATATTTTTGTGCCACTTAATATCATCTGCGTTGCATTCTGGAACTACTAGTGGAACGTTTTCATCTCTTCTCCACGCGCTAGAGTTGTCAACGACTAAAATGCCGTGTTTAGCAAAGATAGGTGCGAATTCTTTAGAAACGTCACCACCTGCAGAGAAAAGAGCGATATCAATATTTTTTCCTTCCAAATTCTTTTCTGCAAGTTCTATAATTTCGTGGGGTTTTCCCATAAAGTCGATAGTTTTGCCTGCTGATTTTGCAGATGCAAAAAGATAATAATTTTCAACGGGAAGATTCTTTTCACTCAAAACTTCCAAAAATTTTCTGCCAACCATTCCGGTTGCACCAACTACTGCAACGTTGTACTTTTTCATTGTGAACATACTCCTAGTAATGTAATATATGGATAGTTTAACAAAACGCGTGAAAAAAGTAAAGTTTTTTTAATTAATTTTTAATTAAAAGTGCAATTTTGTTTGTAAAATATCAAAAATTGTTGTAAACTTAAAATGGTGGAATTTATAAGTAATGAATTTTTCTATCACGACTATAATTTACGGAGAAAATAATGGCGAACAAAGTTAACAAATTAATGAACAGAATGATGCTCGGAAAAGAAAAGTCTGAAGATTATGCAAGGTCCACTTTGCCTACTAACAGATGGGAACTTTTTTGGGATATTTTTAAGGGAAGATTTGGTAAAATAGTTATAATAAATCTTTTAACGGCTATGTTCTTTATTCCTTTTCTTATCATGTTGTTTACAAGACACGGAATGATTATTAATTACGGAACGTATTATCCTTTCGGTCAAGGGTTTGGCGTTGGTTATCTTGCAACACCAAGTATTGCTGGTTTTGGTGAGAATATAATTTTTAACGTCAATATCGTTTCGTTGCTTTCTTTGCCTATAACTTTTGCAATAGCTGGTATAGGTTTATCGGGTGGACTATACGTTATAAGAAACATGGTTTGGACGGAAGGTGTTTTCGTTGCCAACGATTTTTGGAGAGGAATTAGACAAAACTATAAAAACATCTTCAAAATTTTGTTTTCTTATTCCATACTTTTATACATTATGATTTTGTCCATTTCCGTAAGTGAAATGAACATAGCGGCTAATATGGATAACAACTGGCTATTTGTTGTTACCAAAATATTTGCATACATGGTAATCGGATTTTACACGATTATGTGCTTTCATATGCTAACTATGAGTGTTACTTATGAATTAAAGTTTAGCCAACTTTTAAAAAATAGCTTTTATTTTTCAATTGCGCTTTTGCCACAAAGTTTTCTCTTTATAGTGCTTGGTGGATTGACCTTTTGGTTGTTCTTGTTAGAGATTAACTTCTTCCTTTCAATGGCAATGGTGCTCTCACTAATGTTTGGCGTTTCATTGTTCATGTTGGTTTGGACAAACTTCTCGCAATGGGCATACGACGAATTCTTAAATGATAAAGTTCCAGGTGCTAAAAAGCAAAGAGGTATTTACGAAAAGATACAAAAAGGTGATGCTAAATCACTACAAAAATATAAAGAACAAGTTGATGCTGCAATGCTAACTTCTTTGCGCTCGCGCCCAATTAAGCCTATTGACGACGACTTGAAACTTGCAGAACTTCCAAATTCGTTTAGAAGAGATGATATCTTAAAGCTTAACGAAAGTAGGCAAGCTATTATAGAAGATCACGAAAAATACGTTGAAGAACATAAAAACGACGAGCAGTTTGTTCAATACGAGCAAGCCAAGTTGAGTGCAGAACAAGAAAGAGAAAAACGTATTGCAAAAGCAAAGAAAGAGCTTGCAAGACGCAAAAGAAACAAATAATTTTTGATATCATAAAGACGCCTACGGCACGCTACGGGCGTCTTTATCACATAAGTTGGAGGAAAAAAGTGAACAAACTTCTCAAAGCATTAATATTTGAAGATCAAATTTCAATGTCAGTACTTGATACTACTGAAATGGTCAACGACGCAATAAAAATACATAATTTAACTCCACTTACTGCTGCTGCGCTAGGCAGAACGCTAACCGTGTGTACTTTTATGGCAAGTAACTTAAAGAACGTTAAGGACAAACTTTCTGTTACCGTTGCTGGTGACGGCGTTGGCGGAAAGATAACCGTTTGTGGAAACGGCAATCTTGATATGCGTGGGTTTATTGATAATCCGCAAGCAGATTTGCCATTAAGGGCAGATGGAAAGCTTGACGTTGGTGGTTGCGTTGGAAAGAACGGAAGATTAACCGTTGTTCGTAGCATGGGACTTAAAGAGCCGTATTCTGGTAGCGCAAAGCTAATTAGTGGGGAAATTGCAGAAGATTTCACCGCGTATTACGCGCTTAGTGAACAGCAACCAACTGCTATTGCTTTAGGCGTTAAAATAGGGACTGACGGGACTTGCGTTGGGGCAGGTGGCGTTGTCATACAAGCAATGCCAGGGGCGTCGGACGCGGTTATTTGTATGGCAGAAGACGTTATGAGTCAGCTTAAAAACGTTTCTACCTTGATTCAAGAAATAGGGGCAGAAGGTATTTACGATATGTTTATAGGTGAAGTTAAGTATACCTCATATACTCCAAAATACAACTGTTTATGCGACAGGGCTTATATAGAAAAGGTTTTAATTTCCTTGGGAAAAGAAGAACTTGACGATATAATTGCAAAACAAGGCGATATTTCAGTAGACTGCCAGTTCTGCAATAAAAAATACGTGTTTACTTCACAAGACGTGGATGGTTTTTTCAGTAAATAATGGGCAAATTGATAGATTTTACAAAAGGTATAAACCGATATAGAAAGCTTGCGGAGGCACGCTCTGAAAAGGATGATTTTTCGGGCGCGCTCGCTTTTTTATTTTCTGCTAAAAGTTTGCAAGAAAACTACGAAGTAGTTATGGATATTGCTTACACCTATGCAGATATGGGGCTTTTAGAACTATCAAATAAATACTGGTATAAGTATATTGATACTGCGCCAAAAGATAAAGTTTCCGTCGCTTTTGAAGAGCTTGCAGTAAACTACTTTTATATGGATAATTACTGGGCGTCAAGCTATTATTTCCACCTAAAGCTCACCACGGACGGGCAAATAATGAAAGAAGGGCTAGATCAAGAAATAATAGACTTTTTCTCTGGCGAAGAAATGAAAAGGGATGCTTATAGAATAGTATATCCTATCGAAAAAGCCAATTATACTTTTGAAACAAAACGTTCAAGGCACGCGTTGGCGCTAGGTGCTTTTAAGGAAGCGAGAGCAGAGCTTGAAAAAATTCCCCTTTCTAGAAGAACGGAAGAAAACGCGGGGGATTTAGCCGTTTCTTGTTTTATGAGTGACGATTTGGAAAGTGCAGAAAAAGTTTGCAGACAATCTATCGAGCAACACGGCGAAAACGTTACTGCATATTGCAATTTGTCTACCATATACGACATGAAGGAAGATTTTGACAAGGCGGAATTTTATTATAAAAAGGCGCTTGGCGTTGAAAAGGGAAACAAGGGCGAAGAGTATAAGATTGCCACTTGTGCGATTGAAAGAGCAGACCATTTGACGGTTAAAAGATGCCTTGAAAAGATACTTTTAGATAGACCTTATGAACTCACTATGCGCTTTTTCTACGGGCTATGCTTTCTAAATTTAGGTGAATACGAAAAGGGCAAAGAAGAGCTGTTAAAGGTTTATAGAACAAATCCACAAGACGGGATAGCGCGCCACTATTTGGGTTTAGCAGAGCAATTAATAGAAGAAAATCAAAACGCCGTTAAAATGCTACCTTTTGAATACGTTAAAGAACTTCCTAAAAAAACGGCTGAAAAATATTCGGAAAAGGTTAAAGAATTAATTAACGCGCCAGAGAAAATATCGGTGTCGTTAAAGAACGCTCAAACCAAAAAGATGCTGGAATGGGCGCTTATTAATGGCGAAGGTCAAACTTCTAGGGATGCTGCTTTTGTTTTAGCAACGGCTTATACACCTTTCGTTAAGAAATTGTTTTTAAATTCTTTGATAGACCCCGAAGTAAAAGACGAAGTAAAAAGGGTGATAATATACGTCTTGGCAGTAAAAGGGCATAAAGAAAAATTCGGTTTAGTCAGCGGTGCTTTCCACTCTAAGATAAAGTTTAGAAAGCTTTTGTGCGAAAAGGATGGTGACGGGCTATACACTTCTGCTTATGCGCTTTGCGTTGCAAGAATAGTCTTTTGGGATGCGGAAAACGTTGATAAAGCGGCAAAGATGACCGATAGGGTGTATAAAGCGTTAAAAGACAAAATTTCTGCTCAAGACGCGACTAACGAAGAACTTGCTGCGCTAATACTTTCAGAGTGCGAGTATAAGTGGTGTAAGACTGATAGAGACGTTATGAATATGTTTGAAATAAGTTTAGACAAACTTAATAAGTTAAAGAATATGGTAAAAGGAGAAAAAAGTGATGATTAAAGTTATAGACGTTGACGACCTTTTTGATAAGTATATTTCTGACTATGTGTATCAAAATATCGGCAAGGTTAAGCCAGAAGAAATAGAGAACAAAATTCCTGAATTATACGTTCAGTTTGGTGATGAAAAATTAAAGCAATTAGATGGAAAAACCCCCAACGAATTTTATAAGCAATATTCGGGTAAAGAGCTTGTAGAGTGCCTTAAAAGGCATATTACGGATGGTGTTTCCGTTTCAGATTTCCTCTGTGAAGCGCTTACAAACGACGTCAATCAAGATGCGTTAATAAACGCGCTTGAAGATGATGAAAACGAAGAGTTTTTGCTATATATAATGAATATTTTGTCTGATATCGGTTGGGAAAAAGCAAAGGAAAAATATTTGCAGTTCGTTTTGTGGGATTATAGCGAAACCATAAAGGAAGTTGCAACTGAAACTCTAAAAACCAAAGCAGACCTAGTAAAAGAGCAAATTTTGGCGCAGTTTGACCAAGCAGAAGAAAAGACCAAAGAAAATTTGGTTGAGATATTGTCAGGTTGCAGTAAGGATGAAAAAGTTTTTGAGATATTAATAAACGAATTTATTAAAAATCAAAACAATATTCCACTTTATGCTGGCTATCTTGCAAAATATGGCGAAGAACGCGCTTTGCCATTCTTAAAAGCCGCAATCGAAAACGAAAGAATTTCTTACGTTGATTTTGAAGAACTTCGTTTTGCAATAGAAGCTTTGGGTGGCGAATACACCAAAACTCGCGACTTTTCTAAAGACAAAACTTTCAAGAAAATTAAAGGCGAAAAAAAGATAATTAACTAGTTTTTAATGCGCATAATCCTAAAATAAAGCCCACAATAACTTGTTAAAAAAGAAAAGTATAAAAACTTTCGTTAAGACAATAATAGGTATTATTAACGGAGGTTGTTATGTCAAAGAAAAACAAAAATAAAATAAAAAAGCTTACTGATGAAGAATATAACAAGTATATAATGGCGTTAAAGGACGAAGAACCGCCAAAAATAGTTAAAGACGCGCAAAATAACGATTAAAAAAACGATTTTTATAAATATAAGGGAAATTTTTCTTTTTTATGAAGAATTTCTCTTTTTTTATTGTGTTTTTTAGAAAAAAATAATATAATAAATATAAACTTGTTGACAAGTCAAAAAGTTTTGCTTGTCAAATTTGTTTGACGGAGGAAAAAGCATGATTGAGATTAAAGAGGTAAAGGGGAGAAGGGCAATGAACGTTTTTGCGTCCTACCCTGTAAAATTATACAAAGGTTGCCCTTATTACGTTCCGTCTTTAAGAAGTGATGAAAAGGCAACTTTCAACAAAAAAAAGAATTATAATCTTGTAAACAACGAGTGCAAAGCTTTCCTTTGCTATAAGGACGGCAAGGTTGTCGGCAGAATAGCAGGGCTTATAAACAAAAAAGAAAACCAACTTACAGGGCAAAAAATGGTGCGTTTTTCGCGCTTTGAATGTATTGACGATATAGAGGTGTTCAAGGCTCTTCTTGGCGCAGTAGAGGACTTTGGAAAGCAAAACGGAATGGATACAATACACGGTCCGTGGGGGTTTAACGATACGGATAGAGAAGGTATGCTAACTTTTGGTTTTGACAAGAGAAGTACATATTCAACCAACTACTACTATCCGTACTTTTGTGAAAGAATGAAAGAACTTGGCTTTGAAGATGAATCAAAGTGGCAAGAAAGGGAATTTGTTTTGCCAAAAGAACCTTTGGAAAGAATAGACAAACTTAGTGAAAAAATAAAAGAAAAAGCAGGGGTTGTTGACGTTGCTAAAACTATGAGCATAAGGCAAATTATAAAGCGCTATGGGGTTAAACTATTTAACACGTTAAACGAATCTTATGCGCATTTAGATGGATACGTTCCTATTGAAGGAAAGGCTATTAAAAACGTTTTAAGCCAGTTTGCAACCATAGTTAACACGCGTTATATAAGCGTTATGGTTGATAAAAATGATGAAGTTGCTGCGTTTGGTATCGCTCTTCCATCAATTTGCAAGCCACTTATAAAGCACCGTGGAAAACTTTTCCCCTTTGCGTTTATAGAAGTGTTGAAGTGTATTAAAAAACCAAAAGAGTTGGAACTTGGGCTTATTGGCGTGAAGAAAGAATATAAAAATTACGGACTTAACGCGATTATAATTTCCAACGTGTTAAAAAACGTTATTGCAGACAAGATAGAGAGAGTGGAAACAAACCCTATGCTTGAC
>JAZRMS010000141.1:0-3096 GCA_045647825.1 Christensenellaceae bacterium | reverse complement strand
GGCTACGATCCGACTTATGCCAACGAGAAACACCCCTAGCCAATTAAAGAGAATTAGAGAACTTTGCCACGAAAACGGCATGTTTGAAATTAGTGGGGAAGACGTAAACTCACCAAGACAAAAATTTGCTTGTGCAGCACTTGCTCTTGAAGAAAACGCACACTTAATAGATGCGACTTGGGCATTGATCGGTCACGAAGCGATTTCAACAGAGAAAGGAATAGAATACGGAATGTTCTCTGAAAAATCTATTAAAGAAACCCCAGACCTTTACGAAAGAATTAAAAAGTTCGCAGCAATAGGTCACGCAACCGTAAAATAAAAAACAAATCAAAAAAATTATAGAAACAATCTAAGGAGATATAAAAATGAGCAACATTAACTTACAAGGAAAAGTAGCAGTAGTAACGGGCGCAAGCCAAGGTCTTGGAGAAGCACTTGCTCTCCGTTTGGACAAAGAAGGATGCAAAGTAGCAGTTTGCGACATTAACTATGATGGTGCGCAAGCAGTTGCATCAAAACTTAAAGATGCAATGGCTCTTGCCGTTGACGTTACTAAATACGATCAATTAGAAGCAGCTGCAAAAGCAGTTATTGAAAAATGGGGTCAAGTAGACGTTCTTATTTGTAATGCAGCAATCGTTAAGAGTGGAGATATCTTCAATCTTTCACCAGAAGCGTTTGGTTTAGTTACAAACATCAACTTGAACGGATATTTCAACACTGTTAAAGCATTTGCACCATATATGCTCGAAAAGAAGAGTGGTAGCATCATCCAAATCAACTCTAAGTCTGGTAGAAAGGGTAGCTTTAAGAACGGCGCATACGCTGCAAGTAAGTTTGGTGGCGTAGGTTTAACTCAAAGCTTGGCTCTTGAATTTGCAGAAGCTGGCGTTAGAGTAAACTGCATCTGCCCAGGCAACCTCTTAAATTCTCCACTTTGGGTAAACAGCTTGTTCAAACAATACGCTGCAAACCAAGGTATCACCGAAGAACAAGTTAGAGAAAAATATATCAACCAAGTTCCTATGAAACGTTCTTGCGAATACGAAGATATCGAAAACGCAATGGTATTCCTTGCATCAGATTATTCAAGCTACATGACCGGTCAAGCTATAAACGTAACTGGCGGACAACAAATGTAATTTAAGCGGTTATCTACTTCGTTGCGCTTCGTTACTGCCCAAATCGAAAGACTTCGATGAACAGACGTTCTATCTCATCCTTTCGCTTGGTCGAGCCTAGCGCAACTCGCATTTAACCACTTAAATACGTTTTAGATTGGGTTAAGCATCACGCTTCACGCGCCTCGTCTTGCTTGCATCTAAACCTTTATTAACTTGCGCAGAGTTTTTTCTGCTCGGTGTTTTTACGCCGATAACATCTTCAAAAAAACTTAGACTTAAAATATAATGCTTGTTGGAGAAAAATAAATGAATTTTAATTTAATGCACCCTGCAGAGCAAATAGTTTTGCTTATTAACAGGGTTTATCAAAAAGGTCTTACTACCACTTCGGGTGGCAACCTTTCAATTTTAGATAGCGAAGGAAACATTTGGATAACCCCTTCTGGGATAGACAAAGGTTCTTTAACACCGTCTGACATTTGCAAAATTTTACCTGATGGAACAATAATAGGAAAGCATAAACCTTCGGTTGAACTTCCTTTCCACAAACTAGTATACCAAACCCGTTCAGACGTATCTGCCGTGTTGCACGCTCATCCGCCTGCACTTGTTAGTTACAGTCTTATCCGTCAAATTCCAAACGTCAATATAATTCCAACGCCACACCAAGTTTGTGGTCAAGTTGGAATCGCGCCATACGAAGTTCCTGGTAGCGACGCCTTGGCGCAAAGAATAGTAAAAGAAATCAAAAAAGGTTGCAACGCCGTGATTATGGAAAACCACGGGGTTATAACTTGCGCGGATAGTTTGTTTGAGGCGTTTAAACGTTTTGAAACGCTTAACTTTGCCGCATCAATAGGTATAACCGCATCTATTTTGGGAAAACCAGAAGGGTTAACGGACGAACAAATTGAGCTTAATAGTAGAAAGGGATTAGAGCAACTTGGCGAATTTATTCCAACCACTTATAGTTCTGATGAAAGAACGTTGAGAAAGGAAATGTGCGCCCTTATCCACAGGTCATACGACCAAGGTTTGTTCACTAGCACTCAAGGAACTTTTTCTGTTAGATTGAACAAAAACTCTTTCTTGATAACACCTTATGGGGTAGACAGAAAGTATATAGAGCCAGAAGATATCGTTAGAATAGAGCACAACTGGAGAGAGGCGGGAAAACGCCCAAGCCGTTCGGTAAGTTTGCATCAACTTATTTATAAAGAACATCCAGAAGTAAACGCAATCACCGTTGCGCACCCAAAGCACCTTATGGCGTTCGGTGTAACTCATACACCTATCGATTCAAGGACTATTCCAGAATCATATATCGCAATGAGAGATATAAAGCGCGTGCCGTTTGGAACGAATATCGTTAATCCAAAAGTTATATCGGATAGTATTTCGGCAAGTTCGCCCGTAGTTTTGGTTGAAAACGACAGCGTTATTAGTACGGGTAGTTCACTCATCAATGCTTTCGATAGATTAGAAGTTGCAGAATTTACTGCAAACACCATAATCCACGCAAAGATGATAGGTGAAATCGTTATGATTAGCGATAAAGAAGTAGAAGATATAAACAAGGCTTTCAATTTAAAATAGTCAAAACATAAAAGGAAAATAAAAACATGAAAAACACAATTAAAGATTTGATCGAAATTTCTCAATACGCAGGCGATAGAGCAGACTATACCCAAGGTGGCGGTGGAAACACTTCCGTTAAAAACTTTGATAATGGTCTTATGCTCATAAAGGCGTCTGGGTATAGATTAGTTGATATCAACGAAACAACGGCTTTCGTTGCAGTTGATAAAAACAAGATTGAAAACTACTACAACAGCGTTGATCTTTCTGTTGAAAAGGATTACGAAAAGGAAAGCGCAGAAGTTTCCAAAACGTCGGTTATTGCAATCGACGGTATGGCAACTCTCCGTCCCAGCGTTGAAGTAAGTCGGAGGCCAAGCGGGTCTTAGGA
>JAZRMS010000140.1:0-12792 GCA_045647825.1 Christensenellaceae bacterium | reverse complement strand
ACCTTTGACGTAATAACTGATAAATGTGAAGTCTTGGGTGTGGTAATTGCGCCCGGTATTAAAACTTCGCTTGAAGGTTTAGCAAGCAAAACGGCGCAACTGCCTATGGTAGAACTTGATGCGCCAAAGACGGTTATCGGTAAAAACACTAAACATTGCATGCAATCGGGTATCATCTTCGGTTTTGCAGGTTTAGTTGAAAACATATTGAAGAAAATTAAAAAAGAACTCGGTGTTGACGAAATTAAAGTCGTTGCAACGGGTGGTCTTGGCGAAATTATCGCTAAAGAAGTTAAAGATATTAACACGGTGGACAGAACTTTAACCCTAGACGGATTAAAACATATTTATCAACTTAACAAGTAGTTGGAGGACATTATGAAAAGAGCAGGCGTTGCAATTTTGGGATTAGGCGTCGTTGGTGGCGGAACTTACCAAATACTTACTGAAAAAAGAGAATATTTCAAGAAAACGCAAGGTGTAGATCTCACCGTTGAATGCGTTTTGGAAAAGAACGTTGAAAGAGCAAAACAACTCGGCGTTGAAGATAGCAAGATTGCTACTTCTATCGAAGAAGTTGTTACTAATCCAAACGTTGATATCGTTGTTGAAGTTATCGGTGGAACGGGCGTTGCAAAAACGTTCGTAACAAAAGCACTTATGAGTGGTAAAACGGTTGTTACTTCTAACAAGGAACTTTTTGCAAAGCATTGGCCAGAACTTGAAGCAGAGGCAAAGAAAATGAACGCAGGTCTTTTCTTTGAAGCTAGCTGTGTTGGTGGCGTTCCTATTATTAGAACTCTTCAAGAAGGTATGCAAGCAAACAAGATTTTATCTATTAAGGGTATTATCAACGGCACAACCAACTATATCTTAACCAAAATGGCTTATGAAGGTTGGTCTTATGAGGAAGCGTTAAAGGAAGCGCAAAGATTAGGTTATGCAGAATTTAATCCAACTGCAGACGTAGAAGGGTTTGACGCTACTTATAAACTTTCAATTCTTTCTTCCCTTGCTTTCAATAAAAAGATTTGCATTGAAAACGTTTATAGAGAAGGTATAACTGCAATTAATAAAGAAGATATTGCTTATGGAAAAGAGCTCGGCTACACTTTAAAACTTTTGGGTATAGGTAAAGATACTGAAAACGGTGTAGAAGTTAGAGTACACCCAACCTTTATTAAAAACGAAGATCCACTTGCAAGCGTAAACGATTCGTTCAACGCAGTACATATCGTGGGTGATGCTGTTGGCGAAATTATGCTTTACGGTAGGGGGGCTGGTGCTCTTCCAACGGGAAGTGCTATCGTTTCAGACGTCATATTTGCTGCAAAACACGATAGATATTTCTATTCTAATTTCAAAAACAACGAAAAGGGAAACAAAGAAACCAAATTCGTTAACGATTTTACTTCAAAATACTACATTAGATTATCAGTTATGGATAAGGCAGGCGTCTTGAATAAGATTTCTGGCGTATTCGCTAAAAACAACTTGAGTTTGCAAGAAGTAAGACAAGTTGCTTTGACTGACGACAAGGCTCAAATTATAATCATAACGCACTTGTCTGGCGAAAGCGTTGTAAAGAAAGCTTTGGAAAAATTAAAGTCGCTTGAAGAAGTTTACGACGTTCAAGGCGTAGTTAGAATTGAAGACTAGCGAATTTCGGGAATCTTTTGGGTTCCCGAATTTTTGTTTTTTTGGCATATACTGCTAAATTCGTTGACAAAATCAAGTGAAAATGATAATATTACAAAAATAAATTAAGAGAGAAAAAATAATGACTCACAACCAATATCAAACAAACGAAGTACAAAAGCTAGCGGAAATTTGCCGTTCAACCCCAAAATTTTCAGAAGAAACGTATAAAGCTAACCAAGTAAAAAGGGGCTTGCGTGATGAAAATGGTGCAGGTGTTATTACCGGATTGACCGATATTTCAGACGTTATCGCGAAAAAGAAAATAGATGGTGTATTAACCCCTTGTCCAGGCGAACTTTATTATCGTGGTATCAACGTTCAAACAATGATTGATAACTATAACGATAAGTTAAAGCTTGGCTTTGAAGAGGCAACTTACCTTTTGCTTTTCAATAAATTACCTACCGAAACGGAACTTAAAGAATTCCATAGACTTTTGGTAAGTTTTAGAAAAATTCCAAAGAACTTCGTGCGCGACGTTATTATGAAAGCGCCAAACAAGGATATAATGAACTCGCTTGCAAGGTCAACGCTTGCTCTATATAGCTACGACCGTCATGCAATCGATAATTCAATCGACAACGTTTTGCGCCAAAGTTTAGCGTTGATTGCATTAACGCCTATTTTTGCAGTTTACGCTTATCACGCACATCTTCACTATAACGAAAACGAAAGCCTTATAATTCACAGACACGATCCAGAACTTTCTACTGCAGAAAACGTTCTACATATGCTTCGTGCAGATAGCAAGTTTACTGAACTTGAAGCAAAGGTTTTAGATATTGCGTTTATTCTTCACGCAGAACACGGTGGCGGTAACAACTCAAGCTTTACCACCCACGTTGTAACTAGTGCGGGTACTGACACCTATTCGACCATAACGGCTGCGCTTTGTTCGTTAAAAGGTCCACGTCACGGTGGTGCTAACATCAAGGCAATGGAAATGATGGCTGATATTAAAAGACACGTTAAAGACTGGAAAGATGATCAAGAGATTGAAAACTACTTGTCTAAAATGCTTGCGGGAGAGGCTTACGATCACTCTGGGCTTATCTACGGTATGGGACACGCAGTTTATTCTGTTTCAGACCCAAGAGCGCAAGTATTCAAGGGTTTCGTAGAAAAACTTGCAATCGAAAAGGGAAGAACCAAAGAAATGGATCTCTATCACAAGGTAGAAGAAATTTCTCAAAAACTCATTTGTGCAAAGAGAAAGGTTATAAAGGGTGTATCGGCTAATATCGACTTCTACAGCGGTTTCGTTTACAATATGCTAGAACTTCCCGTTGAACTTTATACGCCTATGTTTGCTATTTCAAGAATGAGTGGTTGGTGTGCTCTCAGAATAGAAGAACTTCACAACAACGGAAAAATTATCCGTCCTGCATACGTATCTACTAATGGTAGACGCGCTTATGAAAAGATTGAAGATAGAAAATAAAATTGCATAATAAAACCCCGATAGCGCGTTGCTATCGGGGTTTTTGCATTAAAAAACTCACGAGGTTTTCGTGAGTTTTCTATTAATAACAATCACATTTGTGAGTTCCAACGTAACCTGTGTCGTTACATTTATCGCATCTAAACTTCGGCGATAAATCGCTGATGGTTAAATTGATAGTTTCTAATAGTGAAGTAATTCTTTCTTTAATGTTTTCTTGCTCTTGCTCTAGTGCCTTTAACGCGTTGCTATCGCCACTTATCTCTGCAAAAGCAAGATCTTTTTCCATAGAATTAAGTCTTCCATAAAGTTCGCTAAATCCTTCTAAAGCCATTGCGGAATCCATATTCTTTTGCGCAGTAGAGTGCGCAAGTTTTCTTCTCTTTTCGTATTCTCTGTTGTATTCTTCTTGAGAATTTGGGGCAGAAGAAGTTTGTATGTTTTCAGTAGAGAAAACGCCTTTGTTTTTCCAGTTGCTTAAAACCACGTTAACGTATGCCAAAGGTGAGTTTTTGCCAGATGAAAGCTTTGCCGCTTCTAAAATCATTTCGTCGGTAAAATTCCAACTCTTCCAAACGGAAAGATTTTGTTTGTCCCACTCGTTGGGTCGTCTATTTATGCCGGCAGTGAGTAGTAGTTTTGAAATAAACTCTTCCGTTTTCTTTTCTTGGTCGAAAAAGTCGCCAACACTAGAAAGGTCAACAAACCCTCTGTTTCTCAAGTTTTCAATCAACTCATCCATATCGCGAAGTGTGTTTTTTCCAACCTTAAAGCAATGTGACGCAACGTATAAAAGCGTTTGCGCATCAAAGCCGAAAGATAACCACTTTTTGGTGTAAGTATCGATAACGGTGTCTAAAACGTCAACGTATACGGAAAGCGCTTTGTTGATTTTTATAGCCAAATCATAAACTTCTGCTTTTTGGTCAAGGTAAGAAGAAATTTCTTCTTTAGAAAAGCTCTTTATCGAATACAACTCTAAAATAAATTCATCAAGCTTTTGCATGGTGGATTTTTTTAGTTTGCTAGCGGCAAAAATAACGTTCTCTTCGTCAAAACCAAGTTCTCTTGTCCATTTTTTCAAAAGGTTAGAGTCCTCTATTTCAGGTTGACGGCGAATTGAAAGCGCTTTGAAGATTTTTTCTAATACAGAAGTTCTTAAAACGTAAGAAGAAAGTTCCTTTTCCACCGCCTCTAAAGTGACAATACCGCGGTTTCCAAAGTCTTTTGCAACCTTTGAAACGTAGTGATAACCTATGTCTGGACCTTTTCTGTCAGCGCAATATTTTACTATCATAAGCATTGCTTCTGGCTTTATGCCAAAGGTTTCCATAATATTAAAATATTCGGTATATTCGCCCGTAGAAATCATTCTTGCAGGTAAAAGCGCTTGAAGACCTTTAGTAAATTCGGTGTATTTTTCCGCCTTGTATTTTCTAGGTTTAGTGCTTGTAGCACCGCGTACGGGGAGATATTGAACGGTAAACGGGTTTTCAGAAACTACTGATAATATACCGAATTCTTCCCAGTATTTAAAGCAATCGACAACGTCGTGCGTGCTCATTTTTAGATTTTGGGCAATTTTTTCTAATTCTTGGTCGTGTTCTGGATTTTGGCACAAAAAAAGCCCGTAAAGGTAAACCTTAACGGCTTCTCCCGGTGAGGAGGGAAGATATTCGTAAATAAACGCGTTTTCAACGTCGGTAAAACTTGACCTTGAAAATTCCTTTGAATACGAACAAGTCATAAAAAACCTCTCAAGAAAAAATAAAAAAACACTTGCAAAGAAATGCTATATGTTATATAATATAATAACTATTACAAGTAGTAGTGCGCTAATTTAGCGACCGTAGTTGATATTATAAACCAAAGTTTGACAAAAATCAACTGTTAAGTGCATTAATTTTCAAACGGCGGATAAAATCTTTTACTAGTATTTGAGGTATACATGGCTGGCAATATTTTAACACCCAACTTAATATGGAATAATTTCGTTGTTGAAACGGATTTTAATCAAAGAGTTTTGTTCAAGGAAGTAGAAAGCGGAATAACTTTTACTCATCTAGTCATTGATGGAAGAAAGGTAGGGAACGAAAAGGTTAAAATCTATTGCGTTCTTGCAGATAAAAAGAGCAATGAAAATAGCCCCGCTGTTTTAATGCTTAACGATTTTAATGCGCCTATAGATAAGTCGCTAATAAAAAATTTGGTAAATAGTGGTTTTTCGGTTTTGTCTGTAGACGTTGAGGGCGAAAGGGAAAAGGAAAAAAATTACACCGTTTATCCAACTGCAATAGGTTATGCAAACTATGCTAAAGTAAAAGATAGTTTGCTAGCAGTTGATTCTAGCGTGCAAGAAACGTGTTGGTATGAGTGGACGTGTGTGGCTAGATACGCGCTCTCTTTTTTAAAGAGTTTGCCAAACGTTAAAAAAGTTGGTGGTATAGGCGTGGGGAAAGCAGGCACGGCAATTTGGCACGTTGCGGGAACTTGTTTGGATCTTGATTGTGCAGTATTCGTTCTTAACTCTGGGTGGAATGGTTACTACGGAATAGAAAAGTTTAGCGAAATGGCAGAGCCACAGTTTTCAGACGATATGTATAAGTACATTGCCGGTGTAGACCCACAGTCTTACGCAATGAAGATTAGTTGCCCAACGCTAATGCTCTCTGCAACAAACGGAAAGGCGTTTGACGTCGATAGAGCGTTCGACACTATTTCAAGAATAGATAAGGACGTTTATAAGGCAATCAACTATTCGGTTGGCTATCGCAATGGCGTTGGTGGGGATGCATACTCAACGGCACTTGCATTTCTAAATAATTTCTTAAATTGTCAAGATGGCAACTGCAAACTTCCGTCAGAAGTTTCGGTTAAGTGCGACATTAAGGATGGTAAATTAGTTTTCACAGTTAACGCTGAAAAAGAAAACTTAAAAGAAGTTTCGGTATATTGTGCAGAAGAAATATCTAATTCTTCCAAAAGATGTTGGGTAAAGATTAGTGAGTTTGAAAGTGAGCAGGAAGGGGAATATGAGTTTACTTACGTTCCTTATGCAGGGTCTGAAATAGTGACTTATTTTGCGCAATGTAAATACCAAGGTGGCTACACGATAGGCTCTAATATATTAGCAAAGAAGTTTAGCGAAGATGAAATAGAGTTTTCTTTCAAGTCTAATATTTTATACTCTTCTAGGATTGCAAATGCAGAAAGTGTGTTTGCAGTTGCTAAAGGTGAGAAGGACTCTAAAAGGGAAAAGAAAATTTTCGTTGACGATAGCGTTAAGATAAAAAAAGGTGCAATGGGAATTTTTGGGGTTTGTGCAGAAAACGGCTTGTTGACTTTTAAGATCAACGCAAAAAAAGACAAACCTAACGATAACGCAATACTTATGTTTGACGTTTATTCAAAAGAAAGAGATTTGTTGACCGTGCGCTTGATTGCAGATTATCACGGCGAAAAGAAAGAGTATATCGGCTGGGTGGACCTACTTGGTGGAGAGGTTTGGCAGAACGTTAAGTTTAGCATTTCTAGATTTAAGACAGAAGAAGGGATGACGCTTAAAAGTTACGACAAGATAGAGGCTATAGAATTTTTGTCGGAAAAAGGTGGAGTGCCACTTATAAATAACGCGTTATGGGTATAACAAAAGGAGAACGATTATGGTTTTTAAGACGGGGGACGTTATAATATCCAAAAAAAACCATGCTTGCGGGGCAAACAAATGGATTGTGGCACGCACGGGGGCGGACGTGAAATTAAAGTGCGCAGAGTGCGGAAGAGCCTTGTTTTTATCTAACGACCAAGTCGAAAAAATGATAAAGAGTTATATCCCGTCAGAGGAGGGGAAAGATGGAAACTGAATTTGAAACTCTTTCTGAAGAAGTTATAGAAGAGAGAAAAAGACCACGAAAGTATAAAGGGTTAATCTTGTTTGCAACGCTTATCATTATTTTTGCAGGGTTGCTTTTTTGGTTAACTCAAACGTTTTTCTTGGTTGATATAGACGGCAGGTCAATGCAACCGACCTTGTATGATGGCGAAACGGTGCTTTGCAACAAAACTGCAAAGGCTAAAGCAGGCGACGTAGTAGTTATTTCTGGCGAAAGTGAAAACGGATATATAATCAAGCGCGTTATAGCAGTAGCAGGTCAAACGGTGCAAATAATTGAAGGTCGAGTTTACGTTGACGGGGTGGCGATAGAAGAGCCTTATATAAAAGATCAAACCTTTGATTTTGATGGCAAATGGTCAGAGCCAAGAGTGGTTAAAGAAAACGAAATTTTCTATTTGGGTGATAATAGGCCCATAAGTAAAGATAGCAGATCGAAGTCTTTCGATACTTGTTTGGTAGAGCAGATAGTAGGTGTCGTTCCAGAATGGGCAATAACTGTTAAACCCTTGACTTCATTCTTTTTTTAGTTGTTAAGGTTAGAGATATTACGGAGGACGTATGGTAGAGTTTTATAAAAAAGAGCAACTTGAAAAAATAAGGATTCAAAAGAAAAAATCCTTGGCGATATATTTTTCTGTTTTGGCGGTGTTTGTTCTAATAAGTTTGGGCTTGTGTTTGTGGTTTACAACGTTAACCTACAAATCGCCGTTAGAACCGGCAATCAGATGGCCACAGTATTTAATAACCGCAGCGTTTCTTGTTTTTTCCTTTTTATTTTTAGGGATAAGATACAAAAGAGAACGCAAATATTGCAAAATGCTTGTTAACATAGAAACAGGAAGAAGAGAAACTAGTATCGGAAGTTTTTTTGAATACGACGATAGAATTTTTATGAAAGACGGCGTGGACGTAAAGGCGCTAATCTTTTTAGAGTGGAACAAGTATAAACAAGATTTTTTTGAAAGAAAGGTGCTTGTTTTAGCAGAGATGGAATTTCCAGTATTTGAAGAAAATCAAAACGTCAAATACGTTACGCATGGAAACGTTTTGGTGGAATACGAAATTTTGCCAGACGAAGAAATAGAAGAAGAGAAAGAGGAAACTCAAGGAGAATAATATGAGAACAATTGTAACAGTAATAGGAAAAGATAAGCCTGGAATTATCAGCAAGGTATCAACCGTGCTTGCAGAAAATCAAGTGAACATTGAAGACATAAGCCAAACGATAGTCCAAGGCAATTTTACTATGATTATGCTATGCGACTTATCTAATGCAAAGCTTGTGTTAAAAGACCTTAAAGAAGTTCTAGAATGTTTAGGCGAAGAAATAGGCGTTTCAATTCACGTTCAACACGAAGACATTTTTAACGCAATGCATAAAATTTAATAAGAGGAATAAAAATGATTAACAAAAAAGAAATTCTCGAAACTATAGACATGGTAGAAAAGGAACACTTTGACGTTAGAACGATTACCATGGGTATTTCGCTTTTGCCTTGCATTAGAGATGATGCAAAAATGACGGCAAAACTTTGCTACGATAGAATTTGCAAAAAAGCAGAAAAAATAGTAAAAGTTGCAGAAGATTTAGAATCAGAATACGGAATTCCTATTATTAACAAGCGTGTTTCAATCACCCCTGCAAGTTTGTTAACTTCAACTTTCCCTGGAAAGGAAGTGGTTTTGGCAAAAGCGCTTGACGACGCTGCTAAAACTGTTGGCGTTGACTTTTTGGGTGGATATTCTGCCTTGGTTCAAAAAGGCATGACTTCCTTTGAAGAGTCTTTTATTAGAAGTATTCCAGAGGCGCTTGCAATTACCGATAGAATGTGTTCTTCTGTAAACGTTGGCTCTTCTAAAGCGGGAATAAATATGAACGCAGTTCGCCTTATGGGCGAAATCATAAAGGAAACGGCAGAAAAGACCAAGGATAGAGATGGTTTTGGTTGTGCCAAATTAGTTGTGTTCTGTAATGCTGTTGAAGATAATCCGTTTATGGCGGGTGCTTTCCACGGCGTAAGCGAGGGGGAAACGGTGATTAACGTTGGTGTTTCTGGGCCAGGCGTTGTGCATCATGCTCTTCAAGGAATTAAAGGCGCGTCTATTGACGAAGTTGCAGAAACTATTAAAAAAACTGCGTTTAAGATCACAAGAGCCGGTCAACTTATTGCAAAAGAAGCGTCAAAGAGATTAAACGCAGAGTTTGGTATCGTTGACTTGTCGCTTGCACCAACCCCTGTTATGGGCGATAGCGTTGCGCATATATTAGAAGAAATAGGTCTTGACGTTGTTGGCGCTCACGGAACGACCGCCGCCCTAGCAATGCTAAACGACGCCGTTAAGAAAGGCGGTGTTATGGCAAGTTCTAACGTGGGTGGACTTTCTGGCGCGTTTATTCCTGTCAGCGAAGATATAGGAATGATTAATGCTGCAAAGAGTGGCGCTATCACGTTGAGCAAATTAGAAGCAATGACTTGTGTTTGTAGCGTAGGTATAGATATGGTTGCCGTTCCGGGCGACACCCCTGCAAGCACTTTAAGTGGTATGATAGCAGACGAAGCTGCAATAGGTATGATAAACAATAAAACCACGGCAGTTCGCGTTATTCCCGTTCCCGGTAAAGGCGTGGGCGAAAGCGTTGAATTTGGTGGACTTTTGGGAAGTGCGCCTATTATGGCAGTTAGTCCTTATGGTTGCAACGCATTTATTTCACGTGGTGGAAGAATGCCTGCCCCCATACATAGCAATAAAAACTAATTTAGAGAGGAAAATAAATTGGACGTTAAGTATACTTGGGCAACCGAAGATATATATAAGAGCATAGAAGAGTGGGAAAACGACTTTGCGAAATTGTCTTCTTCGCTAGATTTTTCAGAGTTTAAGGGAAAACTAGGTAGCGCAGAAGGGTTTTTGTCGTGCATGAAAAAGGAAGAAGAACTTGCCAGAATTATGGACAAGTTAAGCGTTTTCGCAATGATGAAGCACGATCAAAACACAAAGGATGCAAAGTACGATGCGTTGCTTTCAAAAATAACAATGCTCGGTGCAAAATTTGGCGAAAACACGGCGTTCGTTTTGCCAGAGTTAACCGCGCTTTCAGAAGAAACTTTGACGTCTTATATAAACAATCCAAAACTTAGCGACTACGACTATTTTATAAAAGGCATACTAAAAGAAAAAGAACACGTTCTAACTGAAAACGAAGAAAAACTTCTTTCTTCTTGTAGTGAGCCGTTGTCGTCGTTTAGAGATATTTTCACAAAACTAGATAATGCCGATTTGCCGTTAGGTGTAGTCAATCACAAAAAAGAAAAAATCCAACTAACGCACGGAACTTACGGTGTGATTATGCACGGCGAAGATAGGGAGCTCAGGAAAAAGGCGTTTGACAAGTATTACGGCGCATACGTTTCTTTAATAAACGTTATTTCTGCAACCTATTACGGCAACGTTAAAAAAGGCGTTTTTTATGCAAAAGCCAAAAAATATCCCTCTGCTCTTGATAGGGCGCTTATGGGTGAAGACGTTGATAGAGCGGTTTACGATAACCTAATAAATTCGGTGCATAAAGCATTGCCACTACTTAACGAATATATCGCCTTAAAGAAAAAAATACTCGGGCTAAAAAAGATGTATATGTACGACGTATACGTTCCCGTGGTTGAAGGTGCAGAACTAAAACTAGATTACGAAGATGCGTTTAATCTTGTTGTGGAAGGCTTAAAACCACTTGGGGAAGAATATTCAAGCCTTTTACAAAAAGCAAAGCAAGAGCGTTGGATAGACGTTTATGAAAGTGACGGGAAAAGGAGTGGCGCTTATAGCGTTGCAGTCTACGACACTCATCCGTACGTTTTATTAAACTATCAAAAGACCACGCACGACGTGTTTACTATTGCTCACGAACTAGGCCACGCAATGCACTCTTATTTTTCTAATCGCACGCAACCTTATGCAAAAGCAGATTATAGGATATTCGTTGCAGAAGTTGCAAGCACGGTCAACGAAGTGCTTTTAATAAGACACTTGTTAAAGACGGAAAAGGACGTTGAGTTTAAAAAGTATTTGCTTTCTTACCTTTTGGAAATGATAAGAACTACCTTGTTTAGGCAAACGCAATTTGCAGAGTTTGAACAATTTGCGCATCAAACGGTGGAAAGCGGTCAACCTTTAACCAAAGAAAACTTGTCCGAAGAATATTTAAGGCTTAACAAACTTTATTACGGAAACGCCGTGATAAGTGAAGGAAATATTCAATACGAATGGGCAAGGATACCGCATTTTTATAGAGCGTTTTACGTTTATAAATATTCAACGGGCATAATAAGCGCTTTGGCGATAGCCGATAGAATTTTAACCGAAGGCAAGGTTGCAGTAGACGATTACTTTAAGTTCTTGTCGTCAGGTGGAAAGGATGGACCTGTTCAATTATTAAAGGCGGCGGGGGTTGATTTAACTCAACTAAAGCCGTATGAGTCTGCGTTCAAAGTGTTTGAGGACACGCTCACTCAATTTAAGTCGTTATAACGGAGGAAAAAATTATGGCAAAAAAACAACAGCCTTTTGGCGATATGCCACATAGTTTAGAAGCAGAACAAGCGTTGCTTGGATGTTTGCTTTTAGATACTAAAATTCAAATAGAAGTTTCCGCACATTTAAGCGAAGAAGATTTTTATGCTGAATCGCATAAATACATTTTTAGCGCAATGGAAGAAATTATAAAGAAAAATCAGCCTGTAGATATGGTAACCTTAACCGACGCTCTTGAAAGAGCAGGCACGCTAGAACAAGCGGGCGGTATAGGTTATATTGCAGAACTCACCAACGTTATGCCGTCTTCTGCAAACTATTATCGTTATCTTGATATTGTAACTAGAGATAGCCTTTTAAGAAAACTTATAAAAGGCTCTGCATCCATTATAGAAGAGTGCCAAAAGAGCACGGATAAAGGGCTAGCATTGGCTTATGCAGAAAAAACGGTGTACGATATTTCTAACGGGGAAGATACCAGCGAAATGGTAAGGTTAGATAATATTATGCCAGAAGTTATGAGTAAGTTGGATGAGTTAAGCAAGGACAAGAGTTCTGCTAAAGGAATAAAAACAACTTATAGAGATTTAGACAACATGATTAACGGCGTGCATAAGAGCGATCTTATGATTTTGGCTGCTCGTCCTGCCGTTGGTAAAACTTCGCTTGCAATGAATTTGGTTGAACACATTGCTTTGCAAGGATATTCTTGCGCAGTTTTCTCTCTTGAAATGGGCAGAGAACAGCTTGGACAAAGATTAATTTGCTCTGTTGCAGGTGTTAGCATGAGCAATGCAGTTAAAGGCAAACTCAATAAAACAGAGTGGCTTAAAATTGCAAAGGCGAAAGAAAAACTTCACGGTGCGAAAGTGTTTATAGACGATTCTGCTATGATAACGCCAAGAGAAATGCTTTCTAAATGCAGAAGACTTAAAAATAGATTTGGGCTAGACTTCGTAATGGTCGACTACATACAATTAATGAGCCCAGACAAGAGTAAAAATAGCGACAATCGTCAAACGGAAGTAAGTGAAATTTCTAGAAACTTAAAGATAATGGCAAAGGAATTAAACGTTCCTGTTCTTGCCCTTTCACAACTTTCAAGAAACGCTGAAAGTAGAGGGGGAAGACCTCAACTTTCAGACCTTCGTGAATCGGGTGCTATCGAACAAGACGCAGATATAGTTATGTTTATCCATCGCCCTGATAAATCAAACGCAGTAAA
>JAZRMS010000139.1:0-2241 GCA_045647825.1 Christensenellaceae bacterium | reverse complement strand
ATAAGTAAGAGATTGACTATCAATATTTAAACTTCCCCCGATTATGCCGTTATGGCACAAACTGCAAATAAAAGATTTCATAAATATCCCTTTTTAATTCTTCTTTATCGGCAAAGAGAAAGACAACACTTCGTCCATATTGATATAGGTGTTTTCTTTTTTTATGCCAACTTCGTTTAGCCAAATTCTATACCTTTCTACCCCTGGGGTATAAGTGTTTATTCCATCACCACTATCGCCATACCAAAAGCGCTCGCCTATCGTCCAAATACTTGCCCACGCCCCTATCATTTTATAGCAAAGTGGAGAAACGCTTCCGCATCCGTGATGCCCAACTTGAACGATATCGCTCTTTAATTTTTCCGCTTTGTTTTCGATTAAATCTTTATCGCAAACGCACTCTGCATCCCCTAAAAACATAACCGACTGACCTTCTTCACAAGTCATTTTATAAACGACACTAGTATCGTTTATGTTCATATCATTTTGATATGCTGGGTTAGGAACGTGCAACACTTCAAAATTAATATCGTCAAAAGAGAGAATATCACCTTCTTTAACAATATTTATCCTTGCGCCCAAGGTTTTATCAGAATTTAATATTTCATCAGCAAAAACTGAAATGGGCGTTCCCAAATCAAGCTTGGTTTTGTTATAATCTTCGCCCAAAAAGTTGCAGTAAACGTTTTTAATATTAACTTTTCCGTGATATTTTTCTTGTTCGCACATTTTGCAATACACGCCAAAATGGTCACTATGCAAATGGGAAAACAACCACCCGTCAACTGTGGGAACTTCTTCCCCCGTGATTTGACAAAGAATTTTAATAAACCTATCCGTTTCCTCTTCGTGTCCGCCGTCAATAACGATAATTTTGTTAGATTTGGTCTTTATAATAACACCCATCATATTCCAGTCAAGACGCTCTGAAACGTTTATAAAGTGCATTGACGCGCCTTCTAGTTTCTTTGGCATTTTAGCCCTTAAAACTTCTCTTGTGAAAGCATATGAATACTCGTTTGGAATTTCTAAATCCGGCTTTTCTTCAAAATCTGAAAAGGCAGAATTCATTATTTTATATCCCAAAACGTCCTCAATAAAATGGTAGGTTGCAATGGCTGTTCCGTTTCCACCATCGTTCATATTAGCATAGGTGTTGAAATATTTTTCCGCCTTTTTGAAAGTATCAATAAACGCGCCGAGTCCTGTTATATAAACCCTGTCGTTCACCTTTTTGATAACGTATTCCCATCGCCCGTCTAAAGACCGATTAAAATCAATCCCATCTAATTTTTCGCGGTTTGTTTGACCTATAACTATTTCGTTTTTACATGGCTCTTCCGTGTCTTTTACAACGTCTAGTTTCTTTCCACAAACAACCTTTATTTTCTCTCTTAAAAACAAAGCAGAGCGAACTTCCGTTGCCCTTGGATTTTCAGCAATAACTATTCTATACTCATCTAATTTTGCCATAGCATTCTCCTTTGGTTGAAATAAATTATAGCACACGAAACGCCCATAGTCAATAAAGAACGGCTCGAAAAATCGAGCCGTTTTTTGTTATTTTTCTTGTTTAGGAATTTTCATATTTCCCCCACCTGCAACTCTGCAAGAAACCCATTCCACGTTTTCTCCACTTCCGTCGTAAAGAATTTCCGTGCCAACAGTTCCCCTAAAATCGCAAGCAATAATAGATAAGTTTCCTTTTAAGTGCTTTATCACCGTTGATTGCTTTATTCCCATAAGTTTATTATTAAAAAAGTCGCAACCTATAATTCTTGTGTGGTCACCTATTAAATACCCTATCTCGGCAGTATCGGCATAGCACCCGTCCAAAACGTTGCAAAGCCCTTGTATATCAAAGGATATAGAGCCGTCTAGCATTTCAGGAATATCGTTTTGATACTCTTCAAGCTCTTGCTCTGTATAAATTCCCGTTGCAAGTTTTCTCTTTCTCTCTGCATACACGTCCGACCAGTCTTTAATAGAAACGCCCCTTGGCGGAATAGTTCCACTCCACAAATGGCATCTAGTAATTCTGTTCGCGCTACCCAAAACTCGCATACCTATAGTGTAGTCAACAATAATGCAGTCGTTAAAATGCGCGTCGTGCCTATCAGTAAAAATACCGATATTTCCAGAAAGACCTTTCATTGTGCACTTGCAATAAATATTGTTACAAATTAGTTCGTAAATATGTCCGCCACGATCGCCACCAACGCAAAGCCCGTATTTTTTTCC
>JAZRMS010000138.1:0-8687 GCA_045647825.1 Christensenellaceae bacterium | reverse complement strand
GGTTGCTATCATTGAAATAGTTCCGTCCTTTAACCCTTCGATTAAAGCAAGTCTATCTTCTTCTGCTCTAATTGGGGGATTCATCTTAAACCCACCGTCATCAAGTAGCATCATATCGTTAAACACTAGATAGTGTGGACCCGTTTCGCACGTTACGTCTAGCCCCTTCTTTCTAGCATTTCTAATTAAATCAACGCTTTCTTTTGCAGAAACGTGGCAAACGTGATATTTAACACCCGTTTTTTCTACAAGGCTTAAATCCCTTTCAATCTGTTTGTATTCGCTTGCAGAGCATATTCCTTTATGTCCGTTTATTTTAGCATATTCTCCGTCGTGAATATACCCACCGTTAAGTAGCGAATCGTCCTCACAATGGGCGGCAATAATCTTTCCGTTTTGCTTTGCTTTTATCATTGCCATTTCCATCATATCTTGGCTTTGAACCCCACGTCCATCATCCGAAAAAGCCAAAACGTGTTCACTTAACGCTGTTATATCAACAAGTTCTTCTCCCTTTTCGCCTATCGTTATAGATGCATAAGGATAAACGTTTATAACGGCGTCCTTTTTTATTATGTCTAACTGAACTCTTAAATTTCCCACGCTATCTGGCACGGGGTTTAAGTTTGGCATTGAAAATACTGCCGAATAACCCGCAGATGCCGCCGCCTCCGTTCCTGATTTAATGGTCTCTTTATAAGAAAAACCCGGCTCACGAAGGTGCGTATGCACGTCAACGAAACCGGGGAAAATATACTTATTTAAACAATCAATTTCAGTTATATTGGAGCAGTCTATTGGGGCGCAAAAAGAAACTTTCCCCTTTAAAACAAAGAGGTCACAAACGGTGAATTTGCCATTTTTATATACGTTTGCATTCTTTAATACGTAATCCATTTTTCTCCTAATAGTACAAAAAAAGCCATGCTAAAGCAAGGCTCTTAAATCGCATAACGATACACGGGGCTTGCCCGAGTCTATTATTTAAAACCTTGCCGGTCTCTCGTACCGAATTAAAGATTCTTTTTATCCCATATAGAATAACATTTAAAGATTTTATTGTCAACGAATTTTGGGCTTTTTATTTTAAAAGTAACAATAATTTAAACGCGCGCATGCATTATGCACGCGCGTGTTAAACTTGTTTCATTATATTAAAAGCCTTTTTTTCTTGCTAGTTCGGTGTTGTCTTCTTTCCTATTTCTCAAGGTTTTTTCTGGGTTTTGCTTTGTTTCAAACCTATAGTCTTCACCAAATTTTTTAATTCTTTTATCGATTACTAAATGTGATGCCACTTGGGAAACGTTTGCATTTACTTGTCTTTGATATTTGAAAAACTCTGCATTGTCAGAAATTTCGTTGATGTCAATCATAGTTTCTTTATATCCCGTAAGTCGCACGCTCTTTATAACTTCTCTAACGTATTCTTTATTTTCGTGCAATTTTAGTAGTGATGGGAATTCTGCACCCGTTGCAAATAAATCAGTCCACTCTCTTCCTTCGTATTTTTTAAGCATTTCACTAGCTATCTTTAAGTGCGTTAACTCTTCTTCAAAATGATTTAGCCAAATCTTTTTAATTCTCTCATCAGACTCGTCTTCATAACAAGAATAATACAAATAACACTCTGTATATTCGTGCATTACCCAGCATTCAAGCCAAGTTGAACTTGGATCCATAAGTGAGCCATAGCCAGTCACGTGTTGCTCTTCTATCATTGCAATTTCGGTATAGAGTTTTCTTCCTAAATCGCTGTGATAAAAAGATCCCACGTTCATATAGTAGTTCATAGTTTGTTGTTCCGCCGCCGTTATAATGCCCGTATGAAGTCTTGTAATCAAGTCGTCCTGCCAGCAGTTAATATAAAGTCTAACGTCGTCGTTAGGGTGGCGATGCTCTGATACTGTTGGTCTAGCAGGCGTTATCTCGGTATATCCACCAACTAATCTTTCTGCATGCACGCCCTCTTCCATATCAAGCAAATTCGCATATCTATACAAGTGGTCAAAGTCTTCTAAAAGAGCAAAATCAAGTTGCGCTTTCACAAAAGGGTTTGGCTCTTTTCTTGCCATTTCTGCAGTTAAATCAACTGCAAGTTGCTCGTATCCTATAGTCGTTTCTAAAATAGTTTCGTCTATAGGTTTTAGTGCACAAATGCGCTTTTGTTGCTGTTGCTCTTGTCTTCTAACACCTGCAATAACTCGCCTTAATTCATTGTTTGTGCAATGCCTATTGAATTGGTGCAAAAACCAGTTAGATTCAAACTCCGTGCCGTTCATTAAAATAACTCTTGTTTTAGTATACGGGCCTGTTGAATTTTTGTCGTAAGGTTTTACTGCTATAGAATTCCAGCTTGAATAATTTATCTTGTTATCTTTGGGTAAATTTTTAAAAGGGTTCATATCCGTTCCTCCTGTTTTATAGAACGATTATGACCCCTTTTTTTGTTTTTATTCAAATTATCGATTATATTTTAGCGCAAGTTCTTTTAGTTTATCTCTTACTTGGTTTGAAAAATGCTCTTCCTTAAATTTAACCGACCAGTTTTGCTCTCTTACAACACCTGGTAGATTAATTCTATATTCGGTATCCAAACACAAAACATCTTGAAGTGGCAATATGAACGTGTTTGCTTTAGATGCAAAACCAAGTTCGATTACTGCACTAACAAGCCCTTTTTCCGTTGCAGTATCCCCACTTACACCCATGTTTATCATACTTTCGTTAACACCGCAAACAAAATTTGTTTTATCCCAATCGCTTGCGCTTTCTATCAATCCTAACAAAGTATCGTTGTCGTGAGTTCCCGTGTAGCAAACGGAATTTTCTTCTATTCTTTCTGGAAGATAAAGGTTTCCCTTGTCGCCATTGAAAGCAAAAGATAAAATTTTCATTCCTGGGTATCCCGTGTATTTTAGAAGATCTCTAACCCCGTCGTCTATAATCCCCAAGTCTTCTGCTATAATTCTATCGTTTTTTATCTCTTGATGTATGCTATCAAAAAGTTCTTGGCTTGGAACGTCTATCCACTCTCCGTTCCTTGCGTTTTCCGCACCGTTTTCTATTTCAAAATATCTATCAAGCCCTCTAAAGTGGTCTATTCTAACGTAGTCAAACACGGATAGCGCTTTGTTTAAGCGCTTTTTCCACCAAGCAAAGTTATCCTTTTTATGCACTTCATAATCAAACACGGGGTTTCCCCAAAGTTGACCATCTTCGCAAAAATAATCTGGTGGCACGCCAGCAACTTTCTTTGGTCTAAAATTCTCATCAAGCTTGAATAATTCTGGGTTTTTCCACACGTCAACGCTGTCTAGCGCAACGTATAAGGGCATATCGCCCATTATTTCAACGCCTTTCTTGTTTGCATAGTTTTTAAGTTTTAGCCATTGCTCTTTCGCCTTAAACTGAACAAATTGCCAAAACAACACTTCTTCTTTATAGTCTGAAATAAACTCTGCAAGAGCACTTATTTTTCTATATTTTAGTCCGTCGTCCCATTCGTAAAAGGGTTTTTGCCCCGTTGCATATTTAATAGCCATAAACGTTGCGTAATCAAGAGATTCACCCCTGTTTACATAGCTACAAAATAGCGCGTCGCTTTTGTTAAAACGGGCAAATGCTTTTCTTAGTAGCGGATAGCGAACGGCGTGCAAATCTGTATAGTCTATATACTTTCCATCGTTTTTTGTAAACCTTATTTCCGTTTCGGTTAAAAGCCCTTCGTTTTTCAACTGCTCAACGCTTATAAAGTAAGGGTTAAAAGAATCTGACGCAACAGAAGAATAGGGCGAATTTCCAAACCCCGTTTGCACAAGTGGAAGCACCTGCCAAAGCTTTTGACCGCTTGCAGATAAAAAATCTATAAAGTTGTAACTTTCTTTGCCAAAACTCCCCATTCCGTATTTAGAAGGAAGTGAAAATATAGGCATCAATATTCCACTACATCTTTTCATTTTTCCGTTCGTTTCCCTTAATTACAAAGTAAAACCACCGTCAATCGTTATTATTTGACCGGTTATAAAATCTGCTTTGTCGCTTACTAAAAAACTTACTAGCTCTGCAACGTCTTCCCCTTTACCTATTCTACCCATAGGCGTTTCGTTTATAAGAGCATCCATTTCTTCTTTTGAAAATCTAGCGTTCATAGGTGTATCTATAACACCAGGGCAAATGCAGTTTACGTTTATTCCGCTATATCCAACTTCTTTTGCTAGTGCTTTAGTATAACCGATAAGTGCTGATTTGCTTGCAGAATAAGCAACTTCCATAGATGCGCCAACGTTCCCCCAAATAGAAGACACGTTTATTATTTTCCCCGCCTTTTTTTCTATCATTCCATCTAAAATTAAAGACGTTAAAATATGCGCGCCCGTCACGTTAACTGAAAACAAGTCGTTCCACTCTTTTTCGGTAGTTTGATTTGCAAGTTTATATAGCCCAACCCCTGCACAATTAACCAAAACGTTTATTTGATCTTTTACACCAGAAATCGCGCTTTTTATTTGTTCTGCACTTTTAAGGTCAAACTTAATAGGCATGATTTTACCATCATATCCATCAACAAGTTTGCTTGATATTGGATTGTTATTATACTGCGCGTAAACAATATAGCCGTCTTTTGCTAATTTTTCTGCAATTGCACCGCCTATTACACCGCTTGCACCAGTTACTATTGCCCTTTTCAATTTTTAGTTCCTCACATTGCAAGAAAGCCGCAAAAAAATTTGCGGCTGTTTCTTTTTTCTTTTATTAAAGGCTATTAGACAAAATTAATTTATAATTTGCTAAAACCTTATTTATTAACCTTTAACACGTTCCATGTATTCGCCCGTTCTGGTGTCAACTCTAATGAGTTCGCCTTCGTTTACGAACATAGGAACTTGAATGCTAACGCCCGTTTCAAGGATTGCTTCCTTGGTTGCGTTGGTTGCGGTGTTGCCCTTAACAGATGGATCTGCTTGGGTAACGCGCAAGGTTACAAAGTTTTCGCATTCAACAGAGAAAGCAGAGCCTTTGAAGAACTTAACAACAACGTTGTCGTTTTCTTTGATATATTTCAAAGCGTCTTCTACTTGGTCGTAGTTCAATGGAATCATATCGAAATCTTGGTCCATGAAGTAATAGAGTTCGCCGTCATTGTAAGAATAGGTCATATTCTTGGTTTCAATTTGAGCGTCTTGAAGTTTTTCGGTGGGGTTCCAAGTTCTTTCTAATACCTTTCCGTCGATAACGTTTTTCATTTTAGTTCTAACGAACGCTGCACCCTTTCCTGGTTTAACGTGTTGGAAATCTACTATAGTCCAAACTGAACCTTCGTATTCGAAAGTAGAACCTTTTCTGAAATCACCTGCTAACATATTTGTTTTCTCCTTAAAATGTTTTATCTAAATTAAAATTTTTTATAAAATCATAAGTTCAGTATCATCTGTAAACAACCTTTGAACTTTTCCGTTTTTGATAACTACCGTATCTTCTATTCTTATACCAAACTCACCGTCAAAATAAACGCCCGGTTCTATGGTGAACACCATGTTTTCTTTTAACTCTTCTCTTTTTCTTGGTGATAGTGCTGGAAATTCGTGAATTTCTAACCCTACGCCATGACCTAGTGAATGAGTGAAATATTTATCTAGTCCTTTTTCTTTTAAATGCTCTCTTGCGATTGCATCTGCTTGGTCGGTAGTCATACCAGCAACTATTTTACTCTCTGCAAGCTCGTTTGCTTTTAGCACTTCGTTATAGCAATCTACAAACTTTTGGCTAGGCTTTCCAAAGAAAGCAGTTCTAGTTATGTCGGACATATATCCATTAACGATTGCACCCATATCAATCAAGATAGAAGTGTCTTTTTTTAGTTTGGTTTGCCCAGTAACGTGATGTGGAACTGCTCCGTTTTTACCAAAAGCGACTATTATGTCAAACGACGCGCCGTCCCCACCAAACTCTATAATCTTTTTTTCGATTATATTTTTTAGTTCAATTTCACTAATGCCTTCTTTAACTTGGCTTATTCCCGCATAATACGCTTTTTGAGCAATATCACAAGCAGTTTTTATTAGCAAAATCTCTTCTTCTGTCTTTACAGAGCGCATCCTTTCTAAAAGGTCAGCGCAATCTTTAATTTCTAAATTAAACGATTTATAAAGATTATAATCTTTTATCGTTTCTCTAGAAAAATCCAAAAAAAGCGTGCTTTTGTTAAGCGATTTAATAACTTCTTCTAGCGTTTCAAACCCTTTATAAAGCAAGGCTTTTATCCCCGCGCTTTCAAAAAGTGGTTTTGCAGCCGAATAATAGCGCGCATCCGTTAAGCAAATTGCCCCACCATCATAGAGCAATAAGAACCCTTCTGCAACGTCCAAACCACTAAGATAATTTCTAGTGAGCCTATCAGTTATTAAATAAACGCTACTACTATCACAAGGAAAATTTTTCATTTACTTACTTATTCTACCAAAAAAAACTAAATATGTCAATAATTATATATAACTTATACAATATCTAGTTAAAATAAATTTTTTTCATATCTACCGCATCAACGTCTTGAGTGCCGGCAGATTCGCAAATAATAAACGGCTCTAACTTGAATTTCTTTAACGCGTTAGCTAGAGGTGTAAAATCCGGTCCAAATCTTTGATCTTCAAAAGTTAGGTGTCTAACTTCCCCTTTTGCAGAAAATTCAATCTTTGAAAAGTGAACGTGGAAATGTTTCATTTTTTCATACCCAAGTTCGTCAATCATATAACTTAAGCGCTCTTCATAGTCCTTTTCCGCCTTCAAACTTCCCCATTCTCTTGCGTTAACGTGACCAAAATCCACACACGGTATATAAATTTTGTCTATTTTGCAAAATTCAACCACTTCTTCAATAGTGCCTATTTGACCAAGTTTTCCCATAGTTTCCGGGCAATATATAACGTCTTCTAAACCTGCGCTATAAATGCGGTCACGGAGCGTTTTAAGGCGCTCTATCGTGAGGGAAACGGCTTTTTCTCTGCTCATTTTACCTTGGCTTGCAGGGTGAAAAACAACTCTTTTTCCACCTAGCAACTTAACCTTTTCAGCAGAGCGCAAAACGTAGCCATAAGAGTTTTCCGCCTTGTCTTCTTCTGGATTAGCAAAGTTGATATAGTATGGTGCGTGAACACTTATTTCAACGCTAGCCTCATCAAAATAACCCCTTAAAGAAATAGCTTTTTCATCCGACATATTAACGCCACGGCCAAAAGAATATTCAAAACAATCTAGTCCCAAATCTTTTACCCATTTAGGGGACTGCTCGCTTTTGGAATTCCCCGCTAATTGAAAAGCAAGTGAATTTCCACTAGGTCCAAATTTAATCATAATTAGTTTCCTTTATCTTTTGCAAATCTTCTTTTAGTTGCTTTTTTAATGCGCCAACATCATCAAACTTTATTATATCTCTCATAAAATCGCAAAATTGCAAGGTTAATCTTTGTCCGTATAATTCACCGTTATAATCGACTATATGCGCTTCTACAAGCTTTTCCTTTAAGTTGAAAGTAGGTCTTGCGCCGTAGTTAATTAGCGCTTTATACTCTTTTACATCAAGCTCAACTTTGCCCATATAAACACCATCTTTGAGGCGCTGTTTTTCGCTATCTAACATTATATTCACGGTTGGGAAACCTATTGTTCTGCCTACTGCTCTATCCTTAAATACTTCACCAGAAATTGAGTACTTTCTGCCTAAAAGTTCGTTTGCCTGCTTTATATTTCCACCCGACAACAATCTTTTGATAAGAGTGGTGGAAATCTTCTCTTCACTAGTTTCAACAAGTTTGCTAACGAATACTTGTTGCCCTTTCAATTTTGCATATTCAACAACGTCTTCTATGCTACCACTACCGCGTTTACCAAACCTATAATCTTCCCCACAAAAGTAGGCTATAACCCCGTAGCGCTCGTTTATAAGGTCTAGAAACTCTAATTTATCCTTTGATAAAAACTCCTTTTCGGTGGGCGCAAAAAAGACTTTGTCTGCACCTAAACTTCCATATATACTTTCTCTTTCTTCTTTGGTGTAAACGGCTTTTATTTCATCACCATGCAAATAGGCTTTCAAATTGCCACTAAAGGTCACTATAACTAATTCCGCCCCGTTTTTAACAGCGTATTCTTTTGCAGATTTTATAACCTTTTGATGACCGATATGCACGCTATCAAAATATCCTAGCGCCAAAACCGTTTTGTTTAGTTTATCTGACATAAGTATTTATCCTTAAAATTCCGTCTTTCACTTCTCCCACGCCCCAAAATTCAGAGCAGTTATAAACGCTATAAATCCCATCCTTAAATCCGTAGTTCTCATAAACCCCGTCAAGAATTTTTTGCGCTTGTTTAGAAGTTAATACCAACTTTTCAAAACTTAACGTTCTTTGTGGCTCAATAAGTAAACTTTCCGCGTCGGTTGAATTAACAAAATCTTCTAGTTTAACACCGTTTTCAATGCTAAAAATACCAACGTTAGTTCTATTTAGCGCGCTCATAACGCCAACCGTGCCACACTCTTTGGCAATATCTCTTGCAAGAGAGCGAATATAAGTCCCACCTTTACAAGTAAACTTAAACTCAAACTCATTTTCATCAACTTGTCCCAAAGCTTCTGCCGATAAAATGGTTACCTTTTTTGGCGCAAGTTCAAAATCAACGCCTTTTCTTGC
>JAZRMS010000137.1:0-3866 GCA_045647825.1 Christensenellaceae bacterium | reverse complement strand
TATAAAGGCGGGTAGAAAAGGTTTAGAAAGCGCAGAGTGGGGCGTTCTACAAGAAGGGCAAAGCAAGTTTAGAATAGCAGTAGATGAAGAACAGATTGAAATTGAAATAGTTTCAGAACTGGTTGAGAACTTCTTTTTTAATCCAGAATATAGGCTTGGTTTCCCAGAAACTTCTTTCGTTATTAAGCACGACGGCAATATAACTTTCTGGAGAGATGCAGACGGTTATCACGGCATAAAAGAAGAGAGAAGACAAAAATACGTTGATATGTGGAAGGTGGAAAATCTTTCTACTGACAAGGATACGCATATTATAATGCGCGTTAAAAATAAAGAGGCTGGGTTTATAAAACTTCCGTTCAAATTTGCGATAAAGAGTTATATGGGCAAAGCGTGGTGCGTTGAACAAGGCGTTCCAACAAACGGACTTGGAAAAATGATAGCATCCCCTGGAAATTATGGGTGGATAAAGTAGGTAATTATGAAATATAGTGAAATTTTTGGAAATGCAAAATACGTTTGCGCAAGCGAAAACAATAATACACCTTATTTAAGAAAGGCATTTGATATTCCTTTTGAAGTGAAAAGTGCAAAATTAACTATTAGCGTTTTGGGGTTTTGCGAATTATACTTTAACGGGAAAAAGATAACCGACGACCTATTTATAACCACTTGGTCGCAATACGACAAGTTTTTGCCTGAAAATGCAAGTAGACCGGGCGAACTTCCACAATTTTATACGGATGAATTTGGATTTACCGTTTACGCAAGCGAGTTTGACGTTAAAGAGTTTCTAAACCGCGGTAGCAACGCGTTAGGAATACTAGTTAGCGGTGGTTGGTATATGTCTAACAGGGATAAATACGGAAATTTCCGCCACTACGGAAAGACAAAAGCATCTTTCGTTTTAGATATAGAAGGAACTAACGGTGAAAAGTTAAAAGTCATTTCAGATAAGGATTGCAAGTGGAAAGAAAGCTTTTTGAGTTTTGACTCTGGCGTATATCACGAAGAGCAAGATGAAAGAAAGGAAATAAAAGATTTTTCCGTTGCATCTTACGACGATAGCGACTGGCAACAAGTTGATTTATGCGACGCTACTGACGCTAAATACTTTATTGACTACTGCCCAAGAAATAAAATTATGGGCAGAACAAAGGCTAAACTTATAAACCAAACGGAAACTGAAAAAATATATGCCTTGCCAACCAACTTCACGGGATTTCCCGTTATTAAAGGTCAAAGCGAAGTTGGCGACGTTATCACTTGCAAGATGGGTGAATTGTTAGAAGAAAATAAAACGCTACACGATTTTTATTGTTTTTCTCAAAATACCACTTTCGTTTCGGACGGAAGAGAAGAGCGCCATTTGCGCTTTACTTGGCACGGCTTTCAGTTCTTTTCTATAAGCACAACGGGTGATTTATCAAAACTATACGTTGACGAGTGTATGCTTGTTCACGCAGATATTAAAAACACTTCGGAATTCGAAACGGATAACGAAATTCTAAACTTTATTTATAACGCATACGTTAGAAGTCAGTTGCAAAACTATCAATGCGGTGTTCCAACAGACTGCCCACAAATCGAACGCAGGGGATATACCGGCGACGGGCAACTTTTAGGCGAACTAGGAATGCTTTTATTCGATTCTAAAAACCTTTATCATAAGTGGCTTAACGATATAGCAGACGTTCAAGATAAAAAGACGGGATACGTTGATTATACAGCGCCAAGTTATTACGGATGCTCTGGTGGACCGGGGGGATGGAGCGTTGCCATTATAAACGCGCCTTACCAATACTATAAGAGATACGGCGATAAAGAGGTTCTAAAAAAATACTATCCAAACATGCTTAAATATCTTGAATATATGGATTATGAGAGCATTGATGGGCTTGTTGATATCGTGCATCGCGCTAATACCAGATGTCTTGGCGACTGGAGTGGACCTGAAAAGCCGTTTATTTCAGATCCGTTCGTAAATACTTGCCTTTACGTTGAAGCGCTTTATAACTTGATAGAAATTGCAAAGGTTATAGGAAAAGAAGAGGACGTTAAGTCTTTTGAAGAGAGAATTGCAGAACGCAAAAAAGCGATAGACGAAAAATATTTTGATAGTCAAACGGGCGATTATTTGGAAGGAAAGCAAGGTGCAAACGCATTTGCCTTAAATATCGGTCTTGGTGATGAAAGAACGGTTAAAAACTTAAACTCTAGATATGATGATTTAGGATATTTTGACGTTGGTATTTTCGGACTAAAATTACTTCCCAAAATGCTTTTTGCAAACGGCTATCAAGACACGGCAATAAAACTTTATACGTCAAAACACAAGATTTCTTTTAATAGTATGCTAGAAAGTGGAACGTTTACCTTGCACGAGGCTTGGGAAGAACCTAGAAGTAGAAACCACCCTATGTACGGGGTTGCCGTTCTTTGGCTTTTTGAATACGTTTTAGGAATAAGGCAAGAAAGTGGTTTTGCAGGCTATAATAAAATTATAATAAACCCGCTCAACGTTAAAGGGCTTAATGAAGTCAAAGGCGGAATAACGCTTGAAAGTGGAGTTGTTAAAGTTGAATATAAAAAGCAAGGCGCTTTAACACACTTTAAGGTTACTATACCAGAAAAGGTAAGTGCTAAATTTAAATACGAAGGAAAAGAATTCCAACTAAAAACGGGCGTTAACGAGTTTGAAATTTAATTATGTAGTAAAAATCGTTGACAAAGTTCGTTTAGATATGATAAAATAGCCGTAAATTAAAAGGCGTTGAAGAAGAGTGCGCTAACATTTACCATTAAAGAGAGACGGCGGGTGGTGCGAGCCGTGTGTGGAAGGTGTTAAACGTTGTAGCTTTTGAGCCGAGAGGAAGAAAGTCGATAGTATGAGTAGAACCTCTCCGTGATTGCTGCGTTAATGCATAGAGGTTGATTGACCTTGATAAGTGGCGGAAAAACCGCAATTTGAGTGGTACCGCGGGTGCAGATTTAGCGCTCGTCTCAAAGTAATCTTTGGGGCGAGCTTTTTTTGTCCAAAGAAAAGGAGAAAATATGGAACATATTACCGGTCTTGATCAAAAAATTAAAGAAATGGCAGGGCGTATTCGCGAACTTCGTGATATCGTTGGACTAACCGTAGAGCAAATGTCAGAAAAAACGGGTGTTACCATCAGCGAATACGCGGCTTGCGAAAATGGTGAAAGCGACTTAAACTTCGCCTTTATTTATCGTTGTGCTATTGCGCTTGGCGTTAACGTAACCGATATTATAGAAGGATATAGCCCAAAATTAAGGGGATATACCGTCACCAGAAGAGAAGAAGGTCAAGAGATAGCAAACGCGCACGGAATGACTTATTATAACCTTGCATACGCGTTTAGAAACCGTATTGCAGAGCCATTATACGTTAAGAGCGTTTATAGTGAAGAGGCTCAAAACGCGCCTATGGAACTCACCACCCACGCTGGTCAAGAGTGCGATATAGTCGTTGACGGTTACTTAAAGGTAAAGATAGGCGAACACGAAGAAGTTTTAGGGCCAGGGGATAGTATATATTACGATAGTGACGTTCCTCACGGAATGATAGCAGTAAACGGAAAGGACTGTATTTTCTACGCTATAGTATTAAATCCCACGGGAGAACCTATTCCAGAACTTTCTATAGATAAATATGCGCCAAAGACGGTTAGAAAGGAAAAGAGCAAGGATAACAAGCAAAGAATTTATCAAAACTATATCGACGTTGTTGAAGATGAAGAAGGAACGCCTACTTCAATTAAATTCAAAAATACCGACAAGTTTAACTTTGCTTTCGACCTAGTTGATGCGCTTGCAGAACGCGAGCCTGATAAACTAGCAATGCT
>JAZRMS010000136.1:0-2914 GCA_045647825.1 Christensenellaceae bacterium | reverse complement strand
TCGTTCCTATGTGTGGTGGTGGAATGTATTGGAATGCAAGGCGTTTAATCAATGTTCCTGTCTGGGCTTTCCACGGAGAAAAAGATACTTCTGTTAGAGTGGAAGAATCGATAAAAATGGTTGATACCATAAACGCAATAGGCGGAAACGCAAAATTAACCATTTACAAGGATACGTTTCACGACGCTTGGACGCCAACCTATAAAAATCAAGAAGTTTACGACTGGTTGTTGTCTATAACTAACGACAATAGTAAGGAATTGATTGATCCATATTTAGATCCAAAGAATTTTTAACAATTAATAAAAAATTATGCGAGGAAAAGAAAAATGAGCGAGAAAAACCTTGTAAAATATACCGTTTATTCAGAGAGTCAATGGGTTTATCCAGACGATAAACTTGGGGATATTAATAAAGAATTATTAACTTTGGACGTTGCGCGTGGTGGAAACGTGTTGATTCAAGTTTTGACAGATCTCCAAGTGGAAGAAAACGCGAGCTTTAACTTTTCGGTTAGTGGTGCTAACGGGGTTATAGTTACGCCATATCAACTTGTTAGCGTTAACATAAAGAGAAACAGCGCGCCTCAAGGTCAACCAAACTCAACGGATAATTACGAATTAGTTAAAGATTTCGTTACCAGAAAAGCACCTTTTGACGTTTATGATATTACTGCGCCTATGGAAAAAAAGCTAGCTTGTGGTGGTAGATTTGGATTTGCTTTGCGTTTTAACCCTAGTCGCGAAATACCTGCTGGCGTTCAAAATATAGTAGTTACGATTGAAACAAACGAAAACGTTATTGAAGTTCCCGTAACGTTAAACGTTCATAAAGCGATAATCCCACAACTTCGCGATTCAAAACTATCAGTTATCAACTGGGTGCACCCAGGCGTTATTGCAGAAGATGCGAATACTGATAGATACACAGAAGAATATTTTGAGCAATACAAAAAAATGCTTCCTCACCTTGTTGATATAAGAAACAATGCGCTTTCAATTCCCGAAAGTTGGCAAAGAAAAGTGCCAGATGAGAGCATTAAGGATGAAAACGGAAAGATAATAGACTTTGATTTGAGCAATTTAGAGCGTTCACTTCAACTTGCAGAAAAGGCGGGCATGACCGAACTTTGGGGAATGTACGTTGCGCACTTTGTAAAGTGGAACGAGCCAGAAGTATGCTTGCTTTGGGATTGGGAAAACAAACACAACGCTCTTGACGTTGAGGGATATAGACAATTAAAGCTTTATTTTAAGCGCGTTAAAGAAATGATTGAAAGAAACAACTGGCAAGACAAATATATTCAGCCGTTGTTTGACGAGCCACAATTCCAAAATGCAGAAAACTATCGTATTTTTGTTGGTATGGTTCGTTCAATTTGTCCTGACCTTATTATTCACGATCCGATAGAAGTTGATAATATCCCAGGGTCTGCTGATATTTGGTGCGTTAAGAACGCTATTTACGAAAAGTTTAAGGATTCTTTTCAATATCAACAATCACTAGGTCAAAGGATGACGTGGTATGCGTGTGGTGCACCAGCGGGGTACACTATGAATAGAACGATAGACCTTCCTTTAATCGTTTCTAGATTATGCTTTTGGATTTGCCATCGCTATAATTTTGAAGGATTTTTGCATTGGGGCTATCACATTGAGCATGGTGGCAACTTCTGGGCAATGGCGCCGGGCAACACGCAAATTTTGTATTTTAGAAACGGCGATTATTGGGATAGTATTCGTGCGCACGCGCAACGTTCTGGGGCAGAGGACTGGGAATTGATTTCTGTTATAAAAGAAAAAAATCCAAAGTTTGCAGATGAAATAGTTGAAAAGGCGTGCAGAACGTTTAACGATTACGAAAGAGATTGGAAAACGTTTGACAGCTTAAAACTTGCTATCTTAAACGAAGCAGACAAGTATTTTTAAAACAAGAAAAAATAGAATAAATACTTGACTAAAAACAAAGAAATCGTTTACAATTTAATAAAGAGTTTGTTTGGAGTTTTATATGTATATAGGAAACAGCGTTTTGGCGTTTTGTTTAATATTCATGGGGCTATATTGTCTTGATATGACAAACAAGTCGGATTATGGCTGGGTAGCTTGCATTTTAGGGATAATTATAGTTCCAACGGCGATTGTATTGCCTATACCTACTGTAATAGAGGCATTTAAGGATGAAGAGATTGTAGAGGCGATAATTTGCATTGTTTTAGGCTTGCTAGAATATTTTTGTGGATACAAATTCGCTAGATACCTTTGGTATTATTAATAATTCAATAAAATAGGCGCAATCAAAAAATGGTTGCGCTTTTATTTTTCTAAAAAGCGAAAATCGTATTGCAATATTACGTGCTTTGTGATAAAATTAATAGCGACAAAAAGGAGAATATTATGAAGATAACTTTTTTAGGGACTAGCCACGGAGCACCGTGTCAAGGAAGAGCATGCTCTTCTACTATGATAGAAACGAACGGCAAAATATATTTGGTTGATATGGGGGCGCACGTTGGCAAAAAACTTCTTGATATGGGCAAGAGATTTGAAGATATAAAGGCTATTTTTATAACTCACCCCGACTGCGACCACGTTGACGGAATGCCAAACGTTTTAAATATGACCAACCATAGATTTGTAAAAGCAGAGTACGATATATTTATGGCAAGAGAAAAGGCAAGAAACGCAATGCAAACGTACGTTGAATCTATTTCAAATCGCCCTATGGATACTAATAGAATAAGATTTCACGATGCAAAGGTAGGAAAGCTTTTTGAGGATGAAAACGTGAAAGTTACTTTTTATCAAACTGCCCACCTAAAAAACAACGAAAGTTTTTCTATCTTAATAGAGGCAGAAGGGAAGAAACTAGTGTTCACGGGGGATATGTCAAACCACATGGTGGCGGATGATTT
>JAZRMS010000135.1:0-3319 GCA_045647825.1 Christensenellaceae bacterium | reverse complement strand
AAGAAAGAGAATTAACCAAACGATTATATAAACTTGCGTCTAGTGATGCTAAAATTGGATACGAGGCAAGCAATCATTATTTCTTTACGCAAAATTCCTTTTTAGAAAAGTTGTTAAATATAGATGCACTAGAAAAATTATATAATTAGAAAAATGAGTTGTAAAAAGGTCGCTTAAAAAAGCGACCTTTTTTAGTGCAAAAATTATTTAGAAATTTCAGACGGAGAAAAGCCAAAACGCTTTTTTATTGCCCTTGAAAAATATTTTTCATCTTCAAACCCGCAAGCGTGGGATATAAAGGAAATCTTTTCCTTTCCAGATAAAAGCAATGATATTGCTTTGTCAAATTTTAGTTTTAGCAAATATTCAATAAACGACAAGCCAAAATATTTGTGGAATTTGCGCCTTAAAGTTGCCTCGCTAATAAAAAACATTTGGCTTAAAAATTTTAAGTTTAGATTTGGGTTTGTAAAATTTTCTTTAACGTATTTAATACAATCGGAAAAAGAAAGGTCGTTTTTTGCAAGCAAGGAAAAATTCTTTTCATCTGCAATCTTTTTTAATATTGAATATAACGTAGCCTTTGCGCCGATAGTAGAAAAATCTTTTTTCCAGTCCTGCCACGCCTTTTCAAAAAGAAGTTTATAAGCGTTACTGTCCGCATTTTCCAAATGTTCTGGTATTAAGTAGTTGCAGTCTGTTAAATGATAAACGATACTAGCAGAGTTAGAATACTCAACTTCGTAATCAACACCTTGTGGAATAAAAACAATATCGCCAACTTTTGAAACAAAGGTTGTGTTTGCCACTTTAAAAATTCCTTCCCCTTTTGTCCTAAAAGATAACGCGGAAAAAGGCCTAGCCAAAACCTTGATTTTTCCAGGGGAATGCTGATATTCGTCTATAGATAGTATCTGAAATGAAAGATTATTAAAAGAATATATCATAATTTCACCTAAAAATATTTTAGCATATCGTGAGCGAAAAGTCCACTTTATTGAACGAAAAACAAGTTTAATTGCAAAAAAGATTGTGCTAGAATTAGGATAGGAGGTAGCTATGAGTAACAATATAGCAGATAAAAAGATGAATAATTGTTTTTATATTAATAAAAACCAAAAAGCATTTGCAAACGATTGTTTGAATAAAGACGTTTTGGTTGAATTTTGGCACAACTGCTCTTTTCAGTTTAGCAAGATTGATTTATCCACTATTAACGAGTTTGAATTTTATATCGGAAACGCAAAAAAGCCAAGCTTAAAAAGTGGTGAATATGCAATAAACGTTGAAGAAAACGGAGTATACGTTGTTGCGAAAGGTGAAAAGGAATTAATAAGGGCATTTGTAACACTAGCGCAAAAAATGTCTATGGATTATGATGGCAACGTGAAAATTGACGTGTGCCAAATAGAAGAAGAGCCAAAAGTCAAAGTTCAAATGGCGCACTTTTGCATTTTTCCCGAAACGAAATTGTACGAGCTTGAAAAATTTGTTAGACTTTGCGGTGCGTTAAAATATTCTCACGTTATCGTTGAGTTTTGGGGAATGCTTAAATACGATTGCTTAAAAGAATTAGCATGGGAACACGCATTTTCTAAAGACCAAATACGACCTATAATAAAAATTGCAAACGATTTTGGTATGGAAGTAATTCCCATGTTCAACCATTGGGGGCATGCAAGCGCAAGTAGATTTTGCAGGGGTAAACACGTCGTGCTAGACCAAAACTTATCTTTACAAAAGTATTTTTCAGAAACAGGTTGGTGCTGGGAGTATAAAAATCCAGAAGTAAGGAAATTGCACAGCCAAATTAGAGAAGAACTAATAGAGCTTTGTGGTAACGGCGAATATTTCCATATAGGTTGTGACGAGGCTTGGGGGTTTGATTTTTCCAAAGAGAGCATGACCGAGTTTTGTGATTACGTTAACAGCGTTAGTGAAGAACTTTGCAAAATGGGTAGGCGCGCTATTATTTGGGGGGATATGTTCGTTTATAAAAGAGAAGAATTTAATCCAAAAAATAGCTATTATGCCTTTTCACGTTCACTAGAAACGGAAAAATTCTTCCTTGAACACTTGGATAAAAGAATGGTGATAGGCGACTGGCAGTATACTTGCCCTTGTTACCCAGTAGAAACTTCTAAAATTTTCGTTGATGCAGGCTTTGACGTTTTAATTTGCCCTTGGGATAGGGGTTGGAAACAAATTAAAGCGTGTGTTGATACGGCAATGGATGGTCTTTATGGAATTATGCACACAACGTGGCATACCATAAACAACGGGTATCCATACCTAAATTACGTTTCAGAACGCGTTTGGGGAGTGAAAGAGGCAGAAGATCTTGAAGACGTGCATACTTATCAATACTGCAAGACGGCTACAGTATTAAGAAAGGCTTATTCCATAAATGGAAATTATGAAAAGACCGGCTTTGGTGAAAAGCAAATATAAATATAAATTGAAAACATAAACGGAGGAAATTAATATGGCAATTAAACACACGGCTGTAAGTTTTTACGGCATGAACTACGTAGAGGATGCGGAAAGACACTTTACAGAAATGAAAGAACACGGTTGCGACACCGTTATCCTTGCTTTAACTGAATTTGACGTTGATTTTTGGTTTCCAAACATCAACAATATTGTAAAAACGGCGCACAAAGTGGGGCTTCGTTGTATTGCAGACACTTGGGGTATCGGTAAATACTTTGGTGGCGAAAACGTTTCTCTTTTCTTGCAAAACAACATCCATCATCGCCAAGTTTCTGGATATACGGGCGAAGTATTGAACGCCGCTTGTTTTAATACGAACGCGTTTAGAGATTATTTTACTAATATGTGCTTAAAAATAGCAAGAGAAACCGAAGTAGACGGATTTTTCTGGGATGAACCACACTATGCATATCCAAAGTCTTATGCATCAATAACCGGTGGTGCTGGTGACGACTGGGCGTGCAGATGTCCTGAATGTATGAAGAAGTTTGAGGAATATTATGGCTATGAAATGCCCAAATTCATGAACGACGACGTTAAGCAATTTAGATGGAGAGAGGCTCTCAAAACGTTAGCAGATTGTTCTAAAGCGTTAAAGGAATTAAATCCAAAACTAGAAATCACTTGTTGCGTTCACGCTACAAAGAATTCATATTACGTAACAGAACTTCGTGGATATGATAATTGGGAAATGGTGGCAGCGTGCCCTTATTTCGACGTTTTCTCAACAACCATTATCAACTGGGCGCTTCCTGAAAGTTTCTTTAAGGAAATCACCGAAAGAACTGTTAAAATTGCTAAAAAATACGGCAAACAAAGCGAAAGA
>JAZRMS010000134.1:0-1713 GCA_045647825.1 Christensenellaceae bacterium | reverse complement strand
TTAACTTCTAAAACTTGTGCTTCCAAATCGTCGTAATCAATAGTACCACTTTCTTCTTTAACTCCGTAGCCTACTGAATTAAAGTATTTACCAGAAACGGTTACGGGACTTCCGTGCGTTAAGTGTCCACCGTGAGCAAGGCTCATACCCATAATGGTATCGCCTGGTTGAAGTACTGCAAAATATACTGCAAAGTTTGCGTTTGCACCACTATGTGGTTGAACGTTTGCGTGTTCTGCACCGAAAAGTTTTTTAGCACGTTCTCTTGCTAAATCTTCAACAATATCAACGCATTGGCAACCACCGTAGTATCTGTGCCCTGGATATCCTTCTGCATACTTATTTGTCAAAACACTACCTGCTGCAAGCATAACGTTTTCAGAAACGAAGTTTTCGCTTGCGATAAGTTCGATGTTGTTTCTTTGGCGGATTAGTTCTTTTTCCAAGCCTTCGAAAAGTTCTGGGTCGGAATTTTTGATGGAAGTTAAGTCAATCATCTTTTGATTCTCCTTTTTATTTTCAAATTGTGTTTTTTTCTATAATTTTTATTATTTTTGGGCTAAAAGTTTTGCTTTTGCCTATTTTTTTATCTATAAATGCAAGTATAACGAACCAAACTACAACAGAGCCAACGCCTAAAACAAGCATATAAATCTCATTTTTTATTATTAGATAGGTTATAAGTGCAGAAAGACCTATGAGTATTAGTGGAACTAAAAACACAAGGATTGCGCCTATTAGGTTTCCGTTTGAGCCAAGTTCTATTTGAACTATATCCCCTTCCTTGGCACCCAAAGTGTTTTCTGCGTGGAAATACGCTCCGTCTGCCCCTTTAGGAAACAGACACATTCCACATTTACTGCACTCGTCTTTTTTGTCTACTCTAACCGTAACGCGTTTTTCGTTCGCTTCGGTAACCTTTGCTATCTCTATCATTTTAGCACTTCCGCTAAACGGCTAAATTCAACCGTTTGTTCACTTCCGTCTGCCATATTTTTTAGTTTAACTACACCGTTTTCTAATTCGTTTGAGCCGATAACGGCAACGTATTTGGCTTTTATTTTATCAGCATATTTAAATTGCGCTTTAATTCCTCTTCCCATATGGTCAAAGTCGCAAGAAATTCCCGCTTGTCTTAAAGAAGAGCAAATTTCAAACGCTTTCTCACTTTCCTTTTCGCCCATAGGTGCAACGTATACTTTCACAAAATTATCGTTTGGAATTTCCACACCAAGGTTTTCTAAAAGCATAAGTATTCTTTCAATACCAACTGCAAAACCTATACCCGGAACGTCGTTCCCGCCAAGCTCTGCGATAAGCCCGTCGTATCTTCCGCCACCACATACCGTGCCTTGTGCGCCTATGTTTTCAGAAACGAATTCAAAAACCGTTCTTGTATAGTAGTCAAGTCCCCTAACGATATTTGGGTCTATTTTATATTTAACGTTAGACAAGGTTAAGAGTTTTTGAACCTTTTCAAAATGCTCTTTACAGTCGTCACAAATATAATCTAAAATACTTGGTGCGCCAGCGTTAATCTTTTTGCACTCTGGATTTTTGCAGACTAAAATTCTAAGTGGGTTTTTCTCTAATCTATCCTTGCAAAGTTCGCAAAGCGAATCTAGATTATCGCCAAAATATTCAACTAGCGCTTGTTGATATTTTTTTCTACATTCCTTACAACCGATACTATTGATGTATAAGGTTACGTTG
>JAZRMS010000133.1:0-6627 GCA_045647825.1 Christensenellaceae bacterium | reverse complement strand
TGTGCGACCATCCCCGACAAACAGTGGGTGTCCACTGTTTGCCCTTCGGGAAATTGCTAAAGCAATTTTCTCCTCATTCAAGTCCCATCCAACAAAAGAAAAAAGACCTAACCTTTCGGTTGGTCTTTTTTACTTTTGGTGTGAAGGATGGGACTTGAACCCACACGGATAACCATACGCCCCTCAAACGTACGCGTCTGCCAATTCCGCCACCCTCACGCGTTAGCCATTATATATTACTCAAAATTTTTGCTTTTGTCAAGGATATTTCCGTATAATTTTTCATATTTTGCAAAAGTTTTTTTAATTTTTTCTCTGTATTCTCTCGTTTCCTTAAACGGCACTTTATTCAAGGTTTTTCCGTCTTTACTATACTCTTTATTTTTTAGCCAGTTAATAACATTTCCTTCCCCCGCATTATAAGCACAAGTGACGGTATCTAACACCTTGAATTTTTCTTTTAGATAACTCAAATAATACACGCCAAACGTTAGGTTGGTTTTTGCATCAAATATATCAAAAGTTTTTATATTCAGCTTTTCCGCTATAAACTTTGCCGTTTTATCGGTTAATTGCATCAATCCTTTTGCATCTGCTTGGCTCTTTGCCTTTTCATTAAAACTGCTTTCAACCTTTATCACGGAATAAACGTATAGTGGATTTATGCCGTATTTATCACACAATAAAAGCACTTCTTCACGATACGGCATTTTATACACAAACGTCTTTAACGACCACTTAATTGCCAACAAAACGCTTGTTGATAATGCAAGTATTATTAAGAAAGTCGTTATTAATTTAACAATTTTATACTGAAAAAAGCGCATACCTTTATAGTATACGCTTTTAACTTTGTTTTTAGCCACCACCCCTGTCAAAAGGTTTAACTTCTTCGCCCTTAATATCCATTTCGGCTAGTTTTTTATCTTGCAAAATTCTTGCCCTTTGCACAGAATTGTTTCCGTATTTTCTTCTTATATCGTCAACAACGTTATCTAGTCTTTCTTTTTTATCTTCGCTTTCTCTATCTTCAATAAGTGTTAGTTGTTCTGCGCCAAAAGTAAAATTAGAAACAGAAACACCTATCGCCCTAACGGGATGCTCCCACTTATAAAAGTCCAAGAAAAGCTTGTAGCACGCGTTTGCAAGGTCTAGAGCAGAGTTGGTGGGCTTTTGCAATGCCATTTGTTTTGCCGTGGTAGAAAGTTCTTTGTCCGTCACCGAAAGTCTAACGGTCAATGCCTTTCCCACTCCACTATCGCGAAGTCTTGATGCAACCGTTTCTGATAATAGCAATATAAGTGTTTTAACTTCGTCAAAATTGTTTAGATCTTTATAGTCGGTCAAACTATTACCTATGCTTTTAACGTTGCGTTCTTCAACCTTGTCTATTACCGGTGTATTATCAAGCCCACTTGCATAATAGTGTAGAGTTCTCCCCCACACACCAAGTAGTTTTGTTAAAATCTTTTCATCCGTGGTCGCTATATCGCCGATAGTATGCACGCCTATACTTTCAAGTTTTTTTGCAGTTGCCCTCCCAACGTATAGTAGGTCGGAAGCAGGCAACTTCCACACCGTGTTTTTATAGTTGTTTTGATCAATAACGGTAACGGCATCTGGTTTTTTCATGTCAGAGCCAAGCTTTGCAAATATTTTGTTAAAGCTAACCCCTATACTAACCGTCACGCCAAGTTCTTCTTTAACCGTCTTTCTAATCTCTTCTGCTATTTTTTCTCCACCGCCAAAAAGCTTTACGCTGTCGGTAACGTCTAGCCAACACTCATCTATACCGAACGACTCAATATGGTCAGTAAAACGCCCATAAATGGCTTTTACGGCCTTTGACACCCTGTAATAAGACGGAAAGTCTGCAAGCACGCTAATAAGGTTACCCCCGCATTTTCTCTGTGCAGACCAAAGCACTTCGCCCGTTTTTACCCCAAGTGATTTTGCTATTTGGTTTTTTGCCAAAACTATGCCGTGCCTATCCTCAACGCTACCAGTTACCGCAAGTGGAACGTCTTTTAATGCGGGATTTTTCATAATCTCTACCGACGCGTAAAAATTATTAAGGTCACTATGTAAAATAGTTCTCATTTTACCATTTTCTCCACAAACCACTTCTCGCCCTCTTTTTGATAATATAAATATCTTTGTTGACCTTCAACTAAAATACAATATCGCTCTACTAATAATCCACCCGTTCTAGAAGGAACGCGTGTTTTTGACAAAACTTTATCAATACGATACCTTTTTTGATCAATCCAAATTATTTCAAGTGGGATTATTTGTCCATCTATACTAAATAGAGCAATCACTTCCACCATCTGCTTTTGATAGTACATAAATTTAGTTTCTCTCTATCTATTTATATTATACAACTTAAACCATAAAAACGCAACTACTAAAACTATTCCTTTTTAATAGCAAATTTAAGTTAAGCGCAACGCTTTTGACAATTTGATTAATTTTACGCCATTTTCTTCTTAAATCTTATAAAACTCGGCTATTATAATTTAGTTTACACTATTTCACGAGGTAAACAATGAAAAAACTTTTTTCGCTTTTTTCTGCCCTAATAGTCGGCTTTTTTGTATTGTTAAATTTTTCGACAAGAGCGACTGCTAATGCAACGCAAACGGGGTTTATGCGAGTTATAGATCAAACCACTCCCTTTTTCTCTTCCATTTCAGACAGCAAACCTCTTTTCTATCTTCCATACACTTACTACGTTAAAATTTTAGATAACGATAACGGATTTTTCCACGTTGAGTGCTTTTTGTCTAAAAGTCTTCCTTCTATCGACGGCTATGTTCCAGAAGACGCACTTTTTGACGACGGACTTGTAGTTTCTTCTCCATACGTTAACTTGGATATAAAAACGGTTTCTACTGCTATTTTGTTTGAAGATAGTTCGCTAATCACACCTTTACAATACGTTTTTCCTGAACGGCATATGCGCTATTACGGCGCTCTACCCACGGATAAAGGGGTTTTGTATTACGTTGAATATAACGATAAACTCGGCTATGTAAGAGAGAGCGACGTTTACCCTTTCATAATTGCAAACCACTCTAATCCTTTAACTTTTATTCCGGTTGATGCGCCCGAAAGCGAAAACACCACGCCAGAGCAATCACCAAACAACAACGAACATTTCGGGCTAAAGATTGTTATTATTGGATGTTTAGTTTTTGCAGGATTAATCGCGCTTTTTGTCAGCATTAAACAGCGCCCCAAAAAAGGTGTTGCAATCGGTTACTACGACGATAACGACTACGAATAAATTATGCCGATAACTTTAGGCAAACTTCTTCTTTACGCTTAACCTTTTCGCTAGTTGATTTGCTCTTTTTAGCCGTATTTTTACACATATTTTTTTCGTGATTGACAATGCGCTTTAATAAGTTTGAAAATAATTTGGTGGGCAAACAATTCTTTTCAAACCACCCGTCGTCAACACCTGATACCGTGTATAAATATGCTATTTTTTTAGCAATCTTTGATTGTTTCCTAAAATAACTTCTACTAACGTAATCGAAATCTGCGTAGTATTCTTTAGGTTTTTTCTTAAAGTATTTATAATCTAGTAAATCTTTTTCTTCTTCAGTTAATTTTGATAAAATTTCGTCATTTGTGACTTTGATTTTTAACAAGACGTCCTTCTTCTCTGTTAAAACCAAAATCTTTTCCGCAATCTCACTACAGGGCGAAAAGTCACTAAAGGCGGCGAGTGCCTTTTTTAATACTAAATCGTCAATCTGCTCAATAAGTTGCTCTATGTGCGGATAAGAAAGTAATAATGCTTTTGTATAATTGATATTCATCCGACATCTCCTTGTTGTGTTTTTGCCGTCGATAACTAAATTTTAACTCACAAAATTCTACATAGTCAATTCTATATGACAAGAAAAACGAACATTTGTTTGTTTTTTCGTTTATATAATAAATTACAATAGTGACAACACTTGTCTTATTTGGATATAAAAAATAAAAAATTAACGTGAAATTAACAACAAAAAAAATAATGGTTTAAAAATGGTTTAAATATATTGAAAAATAAACTTTAATATGATAAAATAAATGATATGAAAAATAACCGTTTTGTTCAAATTAAATTGTTTGCAATTTTAATATTATCTTTTGTATTTTTTAGCAGTATTTTTGGGTTTTTCATTTCCAAAAAGACCGTTCTAGCACAAGCTAGTTCATATTCTGCTAATTTCTTTTTGCCTGCAACCGCAGTCGAATATTACGAACTATCTTCTCCGTTAGACGTTTTTATGGACGAAGACGTTACTGCTATCGTGCAAAAGAACGACCTTTTGCTTTTTAAGGATGGAAAGTGGGTTAAATCTAGCATTTTTACAGATCTAAAACAAGTTTATAGATTTAACCAAGATACTCTTTTAGTTTCAGATTACACTTCTATTTACACGGTAGACGTTAACGACGTTACTAAAAAGATGCCCGTTTCACACGAAGTTCAAGGCAGTACTGAAATAATTAGCGCAGTATTCTTTGACATTAACGACACACATTTAGTAACAGCATCTAACTCTTTTATTTACGTTTATGAGCTTGTTGATGGTGAAATTACAAATAGAAAACCTATTGAAAACGCAAGCGAAAAACCTGTTGCAATCAACGACAAGGGGGAAGTTTATTTTATAAACAATAACGGCAACTTGTGCCGTTCTTTGGTTGATAAAACGGACACGACTTCTACAATTGAATATTCTGTAAATGCAAACTACATGATTGCAAACAACGATTATTTGTTCTATATTGAAGATAAACAAATATACAGATATTCTATTGCAGACCAAACCACTACCCTATTAACCGTTGATACGGACGGTAAATATGAACTTGGACAATTGAAATCGCCAAGAAGTATTGATTTTTATAATGGAAACTTACTAATAACTGATAGCGAACTAAACGCAGTTCAAGAATTTAGAATTAACGGAAATAACCTTATTTTTACGGGCTTTGCAATAGCAAAAGATAAGACTGCTTATAACCGTTTTGAAAATAGCGTGATTAACGTGGAAAAATACGGCGATAAAGTTGCAGTTTTGGATAAAACCGAACTCTCTATCGTTGATACGAACACTAATAACCGCTATGAAAAAAATAATTTTATAAACATTCCACTTTCTTCAAGTGGCGCTGTTGATAGCAATATAAACACCTTTGCTTTGGGCGAAAAAAGTTTTCTTTATTCTAATAAAGATTCTAAAATTAAGATAGTGGAATTTTCTTCTATCGATAGTTTTGTTGAAATACCTATACAATCGTCTAGCAGTTTTTTAATTGATAATCTTTCATATCAAAGTGGAACTTATTACTGTTTGACGCACACAGGCGAAAATTCAATAGTTTATTCGTTGCCTGAAGTTGCAAATGAAAACGGCGAAAGAGCGATTAGCCAAATTTTTTCAGTTCCTACGAACGATTTTAAGTTTATTGCCGTGGACGTTTTCAAAAACGTTTATCTAGCAAATGATAACGAAATATATAAATACCCCATCATAAACGGACAAGTTAGTTCTCAAGACAGCGTTAAAGTTGTTTCTAGCACGGGAATAAAAAAGATTTCAACAGATCTTTCTGCAACCCTTTTCGTGTTAGACGTTAACGGACTTAACGCATATAACGATACGGACAAAACGCTAAACACACTAAACGTTGAAACTTTTGATGCAAACATAACCACGTTTGCAATGGACTTTATAGACAAAACCGTTTACCTTGCGTTTGAAAATGAAGAATACGTTAAAACGGTTACTGATTTGCCTAACGTGGCGCTAGAAAGTTTGACGATTGATGCTCAAGAGTTCGTTACGACTTCAAATAGCGCAAACTTTGAAAAACTAAAAATTTACAAACCGAAAGCAAACGCTAACGTCTATTCGGTCAACAAATTAGCGCAAAATTTTGAGTTTAACCATTTGACAAACCAAAATGGTGAATACGTTTTAATTTGCCCTATCAACGTTAGCTCTGACTATGCAAACACAACCTTTTATGCACTTGCAGGGCAAGACGGATTTGTTCTTATAAACTCAAACGACGTTATAGATGCAACGCCAACTATGGATATAAAGATAGGAAAAGCCTTTACTACTACGGGCGTGCACGCTTATTATATTCCTTTAATTGTTAAAAACGACTTGTATTCCCTTTCAAATGAAGGGCGAAAAATAAGGCTTGAAAAAGCAACTGAAATTTCAACCGAAAAGATATTTACTTATCTCGGTCGCGAATATTACTATGCAAAAATAGATATTGATGGCGCAATTTGTTACGGATACGTTCCCGTGGCGTTCACCACACCCGTTTTATCAGAAAACTTTAAGTGGGATGAATACACCATAGAAAACGTTAAAGACTGCACGCTTTATGAAAACAAAGAACTATCTGAAGTTTTAACGTCACTCACTAACGACCAAAGCGTTAGACTTATACAAAGAGATGGGGACGTCGCGTTCGTGGCTGTTAAAACGGAAGACGGCTTTATTCACGGCTATATTAGTGTTTCCGCCATCCAAAACAAACCGAACGTTGCAATAAGAAACGCACTACTTATTTTAGCAGTTGCAGCCAGCGCTTGTGGAA
>JAZRMS010000132.1:0-2618 GCA_045647825.1 Christensenellaceae bacterium | reverse complement strand
CATCAAGGAGAATTAGATACTTCTGCAGGATATGGTGACTATACGCTTTCATATTATACTTGGAGCAATAGCTCGGGAACGCGCTGTATTGTCATAGGGTTTGAAAACGGAAGAGTGTGTGTTAAATCACAGTATGGCTTAAATTAAGGAGTATTTATGTTATATTTAGGGATATTTTTACTTGTTTTTGGTGGTACATTGCTTATTATTTCTTTGGTGCATAGCTCAAACAACTCTCAAGTAGAAAAAAGACAACTCACCTTAAACCAAAATGTATTTGATCAATTAAAAAAATTAAACTTTAATCTATCTAAAACTTTTTATTTGAACGATTATGCTACCTGTGATAAAGATAAAAATTGCAAAAAACTTATAAACGTTGATTATGAAAATAAAAAAATTGCATTTGTAGATTATGAAAAGGGTAAAATTATCATAGTAAGTTTTAATGAAGTATTAAACTACGAAGTTTATGAAAATGGTAGTAATTCTACATTTGGCGGAAATGTAGGTGGTTTGTTTGGAGGAATATTTGCAGCGGAAACAAATGATATGTGCAAAGATTTGAAACTAATTATTCGGTTAAATAGTTATGAAAATGCTCAAATTGTTTACAATATTATTTCGAATACAACTTTTAATACTGGTTTAAATAAGTCAACAAGGCAATATAAATCTTGCATTTCTTCATTGCAAGAAGTTGTTTCTTTTCTTGAAGTAGTTAAAAATGAAAATAGAAACACAAATCCTGTGATGGAAGACCAATTTTGATAATAACCTTTGGGTGGGATTTTTGTTCTATCCTCGTTTTTTGTTTTTAAGCTTTTAATAAGATTTATTGATTTTGCAAAGCAAAAAAAAGACTAACGAATAATTTTTCGTTAGTCTTTTACGTTGTAAAAAACCCTAAGAGTTACGAAATATCGTAACTTTTTTTTGGTTTGAAATTATTTAACTTTAATGGTGTAAACACAAGGAGTGTTGCCAGAAATCTTGTCAAATCTAATGTGAACTGAAGTTTGACCTTTTTCTGCAACGAAAGGAAGATTTAATACCATCTTGCCATCAACTTTTTCTTTAACGATAGTTTCTTTATCGCCAACGGTAATCTTAACGTCAACTTGATTTAGAACGTTGCCAAGAAGAACTTCGATATTGTTTTTGCCTTCTTTAACCTTAACTTCATAAGAGAACCAGCCGTGAGCGTTAATGGTGCTCCACTTAAGTCCGTTTCTGTGTCCACAAATTCTGCAAAGTTCGCCGTCGATTATCATAGAGTCGCTAAAGTTAACTTCTTTTTGAAGTTTGTGCGATTCGTTTGCGCCACCACACATAACGTAGTCAACAAGATTTTCGTTCTTTAGTTTAGCGTTTAGTTGCTTTTCAAAGTTATAGCTAATCTTGGTTTCGCTAATAAAGTTAGCAATAAGTTGTTGAACTTTTCCAAGGTCATAAGATCCGTCGCCGATAGTGCAATGGAATTTAGCACCAAGCATTTTAACGCCGTAATCGTTTAGTTTTTGCAAGTTGGCAAGAGAATCGAAAAGAAGTTTTTCATATTTTTCTTCGCCAAGAGCGATAGACTCGATATAGCCGATATAAGCGTTTGTAAGTTCAACCCAAGCAGATGCAACGATATCTAAATTCAAGAATTGAGTGTAAAGAACTTCGTATTTTTTAGCATCCATTTTGTCTTTTAAGGATTCAACAACCTTCAAGCATTCAGATGCTTGTTTTTTAGCGTCTGCCTTTTCTTCTAGCACGCTTTCCATACTTCCACGTTGCCAGCCGATAGGGATAAACCATTCGTTAGATGCGATTTCATAATCATCCTTCATAAACTCAAAGTAGAAGTGGTTTTTGCTGTGGTTTAGGGTAGGGAACATAGAAAGTTCGCTGTAATAATAACCTTTTAGATAGATAACCTTTTTCAAGATATCTTCGGTTTTTTCCATAACGAATCTAACTTCTTTATAGCAGTCAGGATATTCTTTTTTAAGGAAAGCATCAATAGCCTCGTCAACGTCCTCACCAAAAAGGCAAGCGTGCATAATGTCAAGGTTAACTTCGTTAACGATACCGAAAGGAATACTTCCGTTTCTGTCTATACGAGAAACGTATCCAGCAGGTTTAAACTCTTCGCAATAAGCAAATTTTTCTTTGATGTGGTCTTTAAGCATGAGGGGAAGTCTACCTTTGCCAAAGAATTCGCCAAAAATATCCGTTTCAACAAAGAGTGGGTTTTTCTTAACCTTTTTATAGAATTGGTTGTGTGGTGCGGTAAGACTCCAGTCAAACTGCGTCCACTTGTCCATAACAAGCATATCGTTTGAAATTTCTTCGTATGCCTTAAGCATCATAACGTAGTCTTCTTCAAGACTTGCAAATGGGCGAACGATAAGGTCTTTTCCTAACTCTTTGCTAGTTTGATAAAGAATTTCAGTAACGTATTTAACTCTTTCTACTTTACCTAGTTTTTGGTTTTTAAGGCGAAGTAGTGGAACTTTTGTTTCGTGAAGGGTTAAAATAAGCCCGTCCATATAAGGATATGCGTGATAGAAATCGATAATTCTGTTTGCAAGATAGTCCTTAACGATAGGGTGGGTTACTTCGATATC
>JAZRMS010000131.1:0-1794 GCA_045647825.1 Christensenellaceae bacterium | reverse complement strand
AACCGAAAAGGTTAATCTCACCCAAAGCGCTTCGCGAGCCTTGATTTGCTCGCTTTTGACACTTTAACAACAAAAAAATTACCCGACGGCATTTTTGTCGTCGGGTAGAAATATGTATACATTATATATAATAGGGAAAAGATGAAATTTTTTATCTAATTAAGAGGAGAAAAAATGGAAAAGGAAAATTTGCAAACGGCAAAGAAGGGCAATAAAGTTTTAGTCTTTGCAATCGTTGGCGTTATAGTTGCAGCTTTGCTCGCTTGGGTTATTTATAACGGCATAATAAATGAAAAGGGTGTCGACGGCGTGTTTGGCTTGCCTTCACTTTTACTTGGAATATTTATTGTTGTTGCGCTAGGTTATCTATTAGGAAGAATTACTATTAAGGGAGTTAACCTTGGAACGGCTGGCGTATTCCTCGTTGCAATTTTGTTTGGATATCTTTGCACACTAATTCCAAAGGATATGCCTATTCTTGGTGGGCTTAATTTGGAGGCAGGTGTAGGCAATACAAAGTACTATAAAAGCGTTATTCAAAACGTTGGACTAGTTTTATTCGTTGGATCTGTTGGTTTTATTGCAGGCCCTAAATTCTTTAGAGATTTAAAGAAAAACTTTAAGACCTATATCGTAATGGGTATATCTATTATTGTATTAGGAACTGCTGCAACCATTATATTTACTCTTGTTTCACCATACGGCTCTGATTTCTGGTCAGGCGTATTATCTGGCTCACTCACGACAACCCCTGGTTATTCTGCAGCGCAAGAAGCAATGAAGGAATTAGGAAAGCCTGACACGTTAGTCACTATCGGTCACGCAATTGCTTATCCTTTCGGTGTTATCGGTGTAGTATTATTCGTTCAATTGTTGCCTAAATTCGTTAAGGCAGATATGAATTACGAAAGAAGCTTGCTTAAACCAGAAGTTTTAGAAGCAACTGAAAAGAAAGAAGGAAAGAAACTCTTTAAGGTTGATGATTTTGGTTTTGCAGCGCTTGCTATTGCAATCGTTAGCGGACTTATCGTTGGTGGTATCAAAATTCCACTATTCGGTGGTGTTAACTTCTCACTAGGAACTACTGGTGGCGTGCTTATTATGTGCCTTGTTTTCGGTCACTTTGGCAGAATCGGTAAAATGAGCATGGAAATTCCAACTGCAACCGTTAAAGCGTTGAAAGAACTCGGTCTTATGTTGTTCCTTATCGGTGCAGGTGTAGACGGTGGCGTTAGCCTTGTTTCTGCAATTGCAGGGGATGCTGGAATTGTTGTTTGGGGCTTTGCTGGTGGTGTTGTTATCACTTTAATTCCTATGGTTGCAGGATTCTTCCTTGGAAAGCATATCCTAAAACTTCCACTTTTAAGCAACCTTGGTTCAATAACCGGTGGTATGACAAGCACTCCAGCTCTTGGAACTTTGATTTCTACTGCAGAAACGGATGACGTTGCAGGTGCTTATGCTTCAACATATCCTATCGCATTAGTATTAATAGTAATTGCTTGTAACTTGCTTATAAATCTAATGATGTAAAACAAATTAAAATAAAAATCCCGTTGGTTTTTCCAACGGGATTTTTTTATCTGTTTTTCATTGCGTCAACGGCTTTTGAAATTTCGCTAAAAGAAGAAGTTTTGGAATGTTTGTCAATTTTCACTTTGTTGATTTCGCCGTGAGTTAAGCACCCAGCACCACCAACGCAACCACCAACACAAGCCATGCCTTCTATAAAGTTGCCGTCTAAAATTCGTTTGCTTGCTTTGAGTAGCGCTACCAAGTCGGAGGCCAAGCGGT
>JAZRMS010000130.1:0-2454 GCA_045647825.1 Christensenellaceae bacterium | reverse complement strand
TGATACCTTGAACGATTTCCATGTTGTTAACGTTGAAAGCGCCGATAGCATATCCGTTTTTGTAAGCTTGTTCAAACATCTTTTTTGAGTTTACTAGTGCCATTTGTGTAAATCCTCCAAACAAATATGAATTTATAATTTTTTATTTTCGTTTTTTAAGGGGCAAAAATCGTTATGCCCACAATTTCACGACTACTATTATAACGCGTTTTTGTCAAATTAGCAAATAAATTTTAAATTTAATCTAAAATACTTTATATTTTTGCCGTTAAGTTGTATAATAAACGGGAAAAATCAATTTATAAAGGTGTTTTATGCAAGACCAAAGAATAAACAAACTAGCAAAAGGCTTAATCAACTATTCTTGCTCTCTAAAAAAAGGCGAGAAAATTTTAATCGAAGCAAAGGGCATTGACTATATGCTTGTCAACGCTTTGGTTAAGGAAGCGTATGCCGTTGGGGCTTATCCTTTCGTGGAAATTTACGATAATAGGGTGACCAGAGAACTTTTACTTGGTAATACCCCAGAATTAGCAAAGTTAAAAGCCAAGTTCGATTCTCAGCGTATGGAACAAATGGATGCTTATATCGGTATTCGCGGTGGGGAAAACTGCAACGAACTTTCAGACGTTCCAGAAAAGAATATGCAGATAGAAAGTGAGTTTTATTCTCATCCCGTTCACCACGAAATTCGCGTTAAAAAAACCAAGTGGGTAGTGCTACGTTATCCAAACCAAGGTATGGCACAACAAGCAGGGATGAGTACGGATGCTTTTGAAGATTTTTATTTTAAGGTTTGCAACCTTGACTATTCAAAAATGGATAGGGCAATGGATGCTTTAAAGGCAAGACTAGATAAGGCAGACAAGGTTAGAATTATTGCAAAGGGAACGGATATTTCCTTTTCTATTAAAGGTATAGGCAGTAAAAAGTGTTCTGGCGAACGCAATATTCCAGACGGGGAAATTTATACTGCACCCGTAAAGGATAGCGTTAACGGTGTTATCACGTATAATGCGCCATCCGTTGAGCAAGGGTTTAAGTTTGAAAACGTGTCTTTAACTTTTAAGGATGGAAAGATTATAAAGGCAACGGCAAACGATAACGAAAAGGTTAACGCAATTTTCGATACTGACGACGGCGCAAGATACGTTGGCGAATTTGCTTTTGGCGTTAACCCGTTTATCACAAGACCTATGGGCGATATTTTGTTTGACGAAAAGATTTCTGGCTCAATCCATTTCACCCCCGGTTCTTGTTATGACGATTGTTATAACGGCAACGTTTCTGCAATCCATTGGGATTTAGTTCAAATCCAAACAAAAGAATATGGCGGTGGCGAAATTTATCTAGACGGAGAGCTTATTAGAAAGGACGGATTGTTCGTGACCGAAGATTTGCTCTGTTTAAACCCCGAAAATTTAAAATAAGGGCAAAAAGCGGTAAAAAATAATTGACTTAAACGCTATTTATAGATATAATGTAAAAGACGAAATTTGGAAATTTTATATAATTTTGTTAAATTTTAGAAAAAAAATCATATATTGGAGGACATTAAAATGTCAAAAGTAACCAAAGTTGCAATTAACGGTTTCGGTCGTATCGGTCGTCTTGCATTCAGACAAATGTTTGGTGCAGAAGGCTACGAAGTTGTTGCTATCAACGACCTTACCAGTCCTGAAATGCTGGCTCATCTTTTGAAGTATGATACCATGCAAGGTAACTACGTAGCAGCAGGTCACACCGTTGAATCTACCGAAGATTCTATTATCGTAGACGGAAAGGAAATCAAGATTTCTAAATGCGCTAACGCTGCTGAATGCCCATGGGCTCAATACGACGTTGACGTTGTATTAGAATGCACCGGTTTTTACACCAGCAAAGAAAAAGCATCTGCACACATCACTGCAGGTGCTAAAAAAGTTGTTATTTCTGCTCCAGCAGGTAACGACCTTCCTACTATCGTTTACAACGTAAACCACAAGACCTTAACAGCTGAAGACAAGATTATTTCTGCTGCATCTTGCACCACCAACTGTCTTGCTCCTATGGCTAAGGCTCTTAACGATTACGCTCCTATCCAATCTGGTATCATGACCACCGTTCACGCTTACACCGGCGACCAAATGATTCTTGATGGTCCACAAAGAAAAGGCGACCTCCGTCGTTCTAGAGCAGGTGCTATGAACATCGTTCCTAACTCTACTGGTGCTGCTAAAGCAATCGGTTTAGTTATCCCTGAACTCAACGGCAAACTTATCGGTGCTGCTCAACGTGTTCCAACAGCTACAGGTTCAACAACAATCCTTATCGCTGTTGTTAAGGGCAAGGACGTAACAGTTGATGGTATCAACGCTGCTATGAAAGCTCAAGCTACAGAATCTTTCGGCTACAACACAGATGAAATCGTTTCTTCAGACGTTATCGGTATGAGATACGGCTCACTCTTCGATG
>JAZRMS010000129.1:0-5664 GCA_045647825.1 Christensenellaceae bacterium | reverse complement strand
CAAAAAGAAGGTAAAAAGAAAATGCGTCAAATCGGGTCGGTTGAAATCCCGAGTGAAGCGTTTATATCAATACTTAAAACGGATAACGACAGGTAATTATGGCAGGAATATATATACACGTTCCCTTTTGCAAACAAAAATGCACTTATTGTGACTTTGCCTCTTTCCCAAAGGAAATAGGAAAGAACGAAAGTTATTTTGCGTGCTTATACCGTGAGATAGAAGGGCGTTCAAAGCAATATAGTGGAAGAATAATAGACACCATATATATAGGTGGTGGCACGCCGTCGGTAGTGCCGTCAAAGTTTATTGCCGGTGCGATAAGACAGGTTAAAAAGTGCTTTACCGTAAAGGAAGATGCAGAGATAACCATAGAGTTAAATCCCGGCACGGTGGACGAGCAAAAAATTGCAGAGTATAAAAGCGTGGGGATAAATCGCTTTTCAATAGGCTTGCAAACGGGGTTTGACGACCAACTTAAAAGACTAAACCGCGTGCATACAGCCAAGGACTTTTTGCTTTGCACGAATATGCTTAAAGGCGAAAACATAAGCGCAGATATTTTGATAGGCTTGCACGACCAAACGGCAGAAGAAGTTAAAAAGACTATCGACCTTGCAATCGCTGGTGGGGTTAGCCATATATCCACTTATGCGTTAACGCCAGAAGTGGGAACGCCTATTTACACAGACTATCTTAACGGTGAACTTTTGTCTGAAGATGAGGTTGCAGATATTTACGAAGAAACTGTTAAATATCTAAAAGAAAAGGGCTTTGATAGATACGAGGTGTCTAACTTTGCAAAAGACGGCTTTTATTCTCGCCACAATATGAACTACTGGAAAAGGGGCGAATATATCGGGGTTGGCGTTTCTGCAAGTTCGTTTATGGATAATAGGCGCTTTACTAATACTTTTAAGATTGATGAGTATATGAACGCAGTTATCTACAACAAATCGCCAGAAATTTCTAGCGACGTTATTGAGGGGGAAGACGCTAAATTTGAGTTTATTATGCTTGCTTTAAGGACGGCTAACGGCATTGACGTTGAAGAGTTTAATAAAACTTTTAATGCAGACTTTGATAGAGAGTATTCTGAGCCTTTAAGAAAAAAAGGAAAATATCTAGAAAGAAAGGAAAATAAACTAAAAATAAAGGACGAATATTTGTTCGTTCAAAACGATATCATTTTAGAGTTTATGAAGTAATAGATTAGGTCTTGAGAAATCAAGGCCTTTTTCTTTTCGGCAAAATTGGAATAAAAACGCAAAAATCTTACTTTAAAGTAGAGTTTAGGGGTGCTAATATTTTTTAGGGGAAAAGATGAGCGTTTACGTTGAATACGTTTTTATAGACAACTTTATAATAGACTATTTATTGCTTAACTCAACGCTAGTTTTAACGGGTGGCGAAAAGAGAAAAGCAAGGCTTGTTTTATGCGCTATTCTTGGCGCTATCATTTCACTTTTGTTTCCGCTGTTTGGCGACAACAACCCTATTTTGCCTATAATAAAAATCTTGTGTGGTTTAACGCTTGTCGCCTTTTGCAGAAAGCACGCTTACTTTAGAGAGTTTTATATAGATTGTTTAGTCTTTTTATTTTTAACTTTTTTACTTGGTGGGACAATAGTAGGTGTATTTTCTATTCTTGAAATTCCAACTAATACAGAAGTTTCTATCGCGCTTATGTTTTTGCCCGTATATATCCTTTTACGCGCTTGTATGGCGGTTATAAAGCATTTTTATCGCAGAAAAAACGTGCGCGCGCTAGTTTATGAAATGGAACTCGTTTTAGGGCAAGTGGTTATAAAAACCAAGGGCTTTTTAGACACGGGGAACGGGCTTTATATAGAAGGAGAGCCAGCCATAGTTTGCGATAAGGTTATAGTGCAAGAATTTTTAGAAAAGGCGTTAGGCAAATTGAAGTTAAAAAGCACGGAAATCACCACCGTTTTAGGAAAGGAACAAAGTTTTTATTTTGTTTTAGACTTTATTAGAATATATTACGGGGACAAACCGAATATATATAATAACGTTAGGTGTTTAGTTAGCAAAACTAAAGTTGGGGATGAATATCAAGTTATTTTGCATCCTGCATTTTTGGAGGGAAGTTATGTTGAACTTAATCAAACGGAAATTAAAAAGGTTTCTTGAAGTTTTTAATCTAAACCAAAACTTATTGCAATACATAGGTGGGGGCGAAGTTCTGCCCCAACCATTTTCGCCAGAAGAAGAGGCAATTTTAGTTGAAAAACTTGGCGAGGGGGAAGAGGGGATTAGAGATAAGCTAATAGAACACAACTTGCGACTTGTGGTTTATATTGCGCGTAGGTTTGAAAACACGGGAGTAGATTTAGATGACCTTGTGTCCGTTGGAACGATAGGCTTAATAAAAGCAGTAAATTCGTTTAATGCAGAAAAGAATATAAAATTAGCAACCTATGCGTCTAGATGCATAGAAAACGAAATATTAATGCACCTTAGAAGGACGGTTAAGTTAAAGAGCGAAGTTTCTTTTGAAGAGCCGTTAAACACCGACTGGGAAGGCAACGAACTTATGCTATCCGACGTTATGGGAACGGATGGGGACGTTGTTTATAAAAGGATAGAAAACGGGGTTGATTTTGAACTTTTATCCCTTGCGTTAAATCACTTGGGGGAAAGGGAAAGAGAGATTATGGAACTTCGTTATGGACTTAAAGGCGGAGAGGAAAAAACGCAAAAGGAAGTTGCCGATATGATGGGGATTTCGCAGTCGTATATATCACGGCTAGAAAAGAAAATCATAGCAAGGCTGAAAAAAGAGTTTGTTAAAATGGGATAGAAAAAGCGCGCTACTTTTTTGTAGTGCGCTTTTTGTTTTAATGGTTATCGTTTTTGTATTTCCCAGGGGGAACACCGACTGCATTTTTGAAAGTTCTTATAAAGTTTGCATAGTCGCTAAACCCACTTTCAATAGCAGTATCCGTCACGCTCTTACCTTGGCTAAGCAGTTTTTTTGCGTGCGAAATGCGTTTTCCCGTTAAATATTTTCCGGCGGTAGTAGAAAGTTGTTTTTTAAATAGTTCGCAAAGTCTTGCCACCGAAAGAAAAGAGTTTTTTGCAATGTCGTTTAGAGAAATTTGTTTTGTAAAATTGTCGTTTATATAGTCAAGTGCTTTTTTTAGCGGTGTTTGTTGAACGGCACTTTTTTGGTTGTTGCGCGTTTGTAAAAGTTTTGTCGTTTCAAGCAAGATTTCCACCGCGTGGATTTTTTTATAAACGTCGTCTGCAAAATCGTGGTCAATGGTCAACGACTTAAAAAGGTTTACCATTTTATCGCTTTCTTCTTGAGAAAGTTTTATCACGTCAACCTTGTTTTGAGAGTAAAAATATTTGTCAAACGACACGGTGTCGGTTGAATTATCAAGCAAAAATTTTGAGTGAACGTGAAAACTATACCTAACGAAATTATTTTCGTCGGTTGGACTAACTTTATGCGCTTGAAAACTGTTGATTAAGAATAAACAATTTTTCTCTATATCGTAAATTTCCCCGTCAATAAGGAAACGGCCGTTAGACAGGCTTAAAAAAATTTCCGAACAGTCGTGAACGTGAACGTTTTGGTTGGGGTGCGCTTTTTCTGCATAGTATAATCCAAAAGATTTTTCCTTAACGGCTTTATCTATCGCCTCTGCACAAGTTGAAAAAAAGACTTTCATTTGTTCTCCTTTTTCGTAATTATACCAAAAGATAATAATATTTGCAATAAAATAAATAATATTTGCAATAAAATTGCGATTATATTGTGATATAATGAAATAAAGGAGAGTATTGTGATTTACTTAAAGTTATTAGACAAAAACAGAAAACAAAAGGCGTTTTTTAAGGGCTATTTGATAGAAGAAAACGTGCCGATAAGGTTTGAAGAAGGGGATATAATTTCTATTAGGCTAGACGGATGTTTCTTTTTGGGATTAAAGATTAACGGGCTTAAAGAAAGTGTTTTATATCTGCCTAAAAAAACGTTTGAATTCGTTGTGCCAACTGCAAGAGAAATTGTTGGCGGATACAATAAAAACGATTTTTGTTTGGAAGAAAACTATATAAAAGCTTATGAGGCGGATGAAGATGCGTATTTAGAGCGCAATTTATTGCTTAATCCATACGATCAAAAAAGTGGAACGGGCGCTTTCCCACACGTTGGCGCAAACTTTGTCACTAGAGAAGACCCGTGCTTTTATGCAAGGAACGCGATAGATGGTGTTATCTTCAACCAAGGGCACGGAAACTATCCTTTTCACTCGTGGGCAGGTGGCGCAAGAAACGATTTAGAGTATTACGTGGATTTTGGAAGAGAGGTTGAACTTTCCAAACTGAAATTCTTTTTGCGCGCAGACTTTAAAAACGATTCTAACGGAATTCCCCACGATTCTTATTGGAAGAGTATGGACGTGGAATTTTCTGATAAAAGCGTTGTAAATTGCCAGTTTGAACTATATAACAAGGATTTGCATCCCGACAACGAAAAAGGGATTGAAATAAATTTAGATAAAAAAAGGACGAAAACGCTAAAGCTATTTAACTTTAAGCAAGTGACCGAAAAACTAGGTTTTGCTGCACTCACGCAGTTAGAGGCTTTTGGCAAGATAATCAAGGAGGATTTTAGTAAAATGGAAGTAAGACAAGCATCAAATGCAAAAGACGTTAGGTATTATGATACCGAAAGGTTGAGAGAAGAGTTTCATATAGCAAACCTTTTCACAAAAGACAACGTTAGAATGGTATATAGCCACGTTGATAGAATAATAACTGCAGGACTTATGCCTGTTAAGCAAGTGTTGCGTTTAGAGGCTGGGAAAGAACTTGCCGCCGAGTATTTTTTGCAAAGAAGAGAAATGGGTTGCATTAATATAGGTGGGGAAGGTGTGATCACAGTTGACGGCACAGAATATAAAATGAATCCTAGAGACGGTATTTATATCGGTATGGGCAACAAGGAAATAACCTTTAAGAGCATTGATGAGAAAAACCCTGCTAAATTTTACGTTAGCTCTTGCCCAGCGCATGCAACCTATCCAACCGTTAAAATAGATATCACCAAGGCAAAGAAAGTTCCTTGTGGTAGCGTTGAAGAGTGCAATAAGCGCGTTATAAATCAATATATTCACCCAGAAGTTATCAAGAGTTGCCAACTTGCAATGGGGTTGACAGAGCTTTCAAGTGGTTCTAACTGGAACACCATGCCTTGCCACACTCACGATAGAAGAATGGAAGTTTATCTATATCTTGATATGGGTGCAGACGACGTTGTTTTCCATATGATGGGCGAACCTACTCAAACAAGACATATTATAATGCACAACGAAGAGGCGGTGATTTCACCATCTTGGTCAATCCACTCTGGCGTTGGAACAAGAGCGTATTCGTTTATTTGGGCTATGTGTGGTGAAAACCAAGAATTTACCGATATGGACCATATTAAGACGTCTGACTTGTTATAATATTTTTAAGCCAAATCATAGGGGGGAAACTAATATGAATCAATTATTCAAACTTGACGGAAAGGTTGCTCTAGTTACGGGTGCGGCGCACGGAATTGGCTATTATATGGCTAAAGCTCTTGCAGATGCAGGGGCAACTATCGTTATTAATTCTAGCAATTTAGCATCTCTTGAAAAGGGG
>JAZRMS010000128.1:0-10616 GCA_045647825.1 Christensenellaceae bacterium | reverse complement strand
AGGCGAAGTTCTTGCAATCTTCTGTGAAGAAGGGGACGAAGTTCCTGTTCTTTCAAACGTTTGCGCAGTAGGCGAACACGGGGAAGATGCATCATGTCTAGCTCCAGGTGGTGCAGCTCCAGTAGCCGCAGCAGTTGAAGTTAAGGCAGAAGCTGCTCCAGTAGCAGCAGCACCAGTTGCAACTGCAACCGCAAGTGCAGACGGAAAGATTTTTGCTTCACCAAGAGCAAAGAATCTTGCTGAAAAACTTGGCGTTGACCTAAAGACTGCAACTGCAACCGGTCCTAACGGAAGAATTATTGAAAGAGACGTTAGAGAAGCAAGTCTAAAAGCACCTGCTCCTGTAGCAGAAGTTAGCGCACCTGCACCTGCTCCAGCACCTGCACCTGCAGCTCCTGTTGTTGAAAAGGCTAGCGACGATCTCAAGGCTTATAAGGACGAAAAGATGTCTAACATCAGAAAGGTTATCGCAAAGAACATGGTTATGAGCTTGTCTACTATGGCTCAATTAACTCACACCATTTCTTTCGATTGCACCAACGTTATGGCATTCAGAAAGTTCTTGAAAGACAATGCGGAAACTTTAAAACTTCCACCAATCACTATCAACAACATCATAGTATACGCTGCATCAAGAGTATTGAAAAAACACAGAGATTTGAATGCTCACCTTATCAACGGCGACACTATGCGTTATTTTGAACACGTAAATATGGGTATTGCAACCGATACACCAAGAGGACTTTTAGTTCCAACCCTTTTCGGTGCAGACACCATGACTCTTTCTGAAATCGCAGTTAAGTCTAAAAAGCTTTCTCAAGACGCTATTGACGGAAAGCTTGCTCCAGAACTCTTAACGGGTGGTAGCTTTACTATCAGTAACGTAGGTACTATGGGAATTGAAAGCTTTACCCCAGTAGTAAACCCACCACAAACTGGTATCTTGGGCGTTAACACTTTGGAAACTAGAGTTAAGATAGGCAAGGAAGGGGAAATCGTTCCTTATACTGCAATGGCGCTTTCACTTTCATACGACCACAGAGCACTCGACGGTGCACCTGCGTCTAGATTCTTGAAAGACCTTAAAGATTATCTTGAAAACTTCAGCGTAAACCTTATGGCTGATTCTATCTAATAAAGGAGAAAAATATGGAAGTTTTTGATTTAGTAGTAATCGGCGGTGGCCCAGGCGGATATCTCGCAGCAGAACGCGCTGGCCACGCAGGATTAAAGACTATGGTTATCGAAAAGAGAGCGTTTGGTGGCGTTTGCCTTAACGAAGGTTGCGTTCCAAGCAAAACGTTCTTAAACTCTGCAAAAGTATTCGACTATGCAAATCACGCATCTGCTTACGGCGTTAATATCGACGGAAAGGCAGCAGTTGACCAAAAGTTCGTTGTTGAAAGAAAGAACGGCGTTGTAAAAATGCTCGTTTCTGGCGTTAAAGGTCAATTAAAGAGAAACCACGTTGTTATGAAGGAAACTGAAGGTTTTATCGAAGGTAAGACCGAAGAAGGCATTATCGTAAAAGCAGGCGAAGAGAAGTTTATTGCAAAACGTCTTATCGTTGCAACCGGTTCAATGCCAGTAGTTCCTCCAATCCCAGGATTAAGAGAAAATCTTGAAACGGGCGTTGTAATGACCAATAGAGAAGTTCTTGATCTCACCGAAATCCCAGCAAGATTAGTAGTAATCGGCGGCGGCGTTATCGGTCTTGAAATGGCAAGCTATTTCTCATCAGTAGGCTCAAAGGTTACCGTTGTAGAAATGCTCAACAAAATCGCAGGACCTACCGAAAACGAAATTTCTTCTATTTTGCAAAAGAGCCTTGAAAAGAAAGGCGTTGAATTCAAACTTGGTTGTAAAGTTACCGCTGTTGAAAAGGACGGCGTAGTTTACGAAAAAGACGGCAAGAGCGAAAAAGTTGCTGCAGACAAGATTCTCTGCTCAATCGGCAGACGTGCAGTAACCCAAGGCTTTGGTCTTGAAAATATCAACGTTAACCTTGAAAGAGGTGCAATCGTAACCGATGATATGATGAGAACAAACGTTGCAAACGTTTATGCAGTAGGCGACGTTAATGGTAAAGTTATGCTTGCACACACCGCTTATAGAGAAGCAGAAGTTGCAGTAAACAATATCCTTGGCAAAAAAGATCGTATGCGTTACAACGTAATTCCTTCAGTTATCTACACCAATCCAGAAGTTGGTTCTGTTGGCGAAACTGAAGAAAGTGCAAAGGCAAAAGGTCTTGACGTTAAGTGCGTATCAATCCCATTGACTTTCTCTGGAAGATACATTGCAGAAAACACCGATCTTAACGGTATCTGCAAACTAGTAATCAATAAAAAGACCAACACCTTAATCGGTGCACACGTAATCGGCAGTTATTCTGGCGAATATATCGTTGCAGTATCAGCAATGATAGACCTTGAAGTGGATATCGAGAACATCAAAAAACTCGTGTTCCCACACCCAACCGTTTGCGAAATCGTTAGAGAAGCGATTTTTAGCATATAAATTTAAAAAAACATAAGGAGATATAAAAATGCCAAAAAATTTAGTTATCGATCCTAATTTTATCAGGGCAAAAGGAAAAATCGAGTTTACCGATATTCCTGTAAACGTCTACAACAAGACTATTGAAGACGAAAAGAAGAACTTCAAGAAAGACGACTTCGTTAGAATCTTCCACGATATCGCAATGCTCCGCGAATTCGAAAGCATGATCAACGAAATCAAAATTAAGGGCGAATATCAAGGCTTTAAGCATTCATACCCAGGTCCTGCTCACCTTTCTATGGGACAAGAAGCAGCTGCAGTAGGTCAAGCTTATATTCTTGATATGGATGACATGACCTTCGGTTCACACAGATCTCACAGTGAAGTGCTTGCACGTGGTCTTGCATCAATCAACAAACTCCCAGATGACAAACTTTATCAAATCATGAAGGATTTCATGGGTGGCGAAACGCTTGCTCCTGTTGAAAAACTCAACAAGACCGGCAACGTTAAAGACCTTGCAATCGACTTCCTTCTTTATGGATTTATGAGTGAAATTTTCGCTCGTCGCACCGGTTTCCACAGAGGTATGGGCGGCTCAATGCACGTTTTCTTCCTTCCATTTGGTATTTATCCAAACAACGCAATCGTTGGTGGTGCTGCTCCAGTTGCACTCGGTGCTGCTCTTTATAAGAAAGTAAACGACAAACCTGGTATCGTTATCAGTAACGTTGGTGACGGCGCTGTTGGTTGTGGCGTTGTTTACGAATCAATGAACTTCGCTTCTATGGATCAATTCCGTCAATTGTGGGAAAAGAAGGGTGGACTTCCAATCCTCTTCAACTTCTTCAACAACGGCTACGGCATGGGTGGACAAACCAGAGGCGAAACCATGGCTTATGATTTCCTCGCTCGTTTGGGCGCAGGCGTTTCTCCAACTCAACTTCATGCAGAAAGAGTAGATGGTTTCAATCCTCTTGCTGTTATCGAAGCTATGAAGAGAAAGAAAGAAATCTTGGTTAAGGGCGAAGGTCCTGTTCTTTTGGACGTTGTTACTTATCGTTACGGCGGACACTCTCCATCTGACTCAATGAGCTACAGAACTATCGAAGAAGTAGAAAACTGGAAGCAATACGATCCAATCGTTACTTACAGAAAAGCACTTGTTGACGCTAAAGTACAATCAGACGCTAAGTTTGACGATACTCTCAACAGCATCAAAGAAAGAATGCTCAAACTCTGCAAACTTGCAGCTGATCCAGTTGAATCACCATATCTTGATTTCAAGAAAGACCCATACTACGTTGAAGATCTTATGTTCTCAAACGGCGCTGTTGAAAAAATGGAAGACAGACCTGTTGACGTTAAGATGCCTTTGGAAGAAAACCCAAGAGTTAAGCAAATCGCTGGTAAACAACGTTATGCTTTCGACGAAAAAGGTCAGTTAGTTTCTAACATGAAGAGATTTAACATCCGTGACGCATTGTTCGAAGCAATCGTTGACAGATATTATAAAGACCCAACCCTCACTTCTTACGGCGAAGACGTTAGAGACTGGGGTGGAGCATTCGCAGTTTATAAAGGACTTACCGAAGCACTTCCATACCACAGACTATTCAACTCTCCAATTTCAGAAGCAGCAATCGTTTCTTCTGCAGTAGGTTACGGCCTTTGCGGTGGTAGAGTTATCGTAGAACTTATGTACGCTGACTTTATGGGTAGAGCAGGCGACGAAATCTTCAACCAACTTGCTAAATGGCAAGCAATGAGTAGTGGTATCTTAAAGATGCCTGTTGTTCTCCGTGTATCAGTTGGTTCTAAATACGGCGCACAACACTCACAAGACTGGGTTGCTCTTCCTGCACACGTTCCAGGACTTAAGGTTTGCTTCCCAGCAACCCCATACGACGCAAAAGGTCTTATGAACGCAGCGCTTAACGGAACTGACCCTGTAATCTTCTTTGAAAGTCAAAGAATTTACGACAAGGGTGAAGAATTCAGAAAAGAAGGTGTTCCAGAAGGATATTATGAAATCCCACTTGGCGAACCAGACGTTAAGAGAGTTGGTAGCGATATCACTATTCTTACTATCGGTGCAACCCTTTACAAAGCTGTTGAAGCAGCAAAGATTCTTTCTCTAAAATACGGCGTAGAAGCAGAAATTATCGACGCACGTTCAGTTGTTCCTTTCAACTACGAAAAGGTTGTTGAATCTGTTAAGAAGACTGGCAGAATCGTTCTCGCATCTGACGCTTGCTCAAGAGGAAGCATCTTGAACGATATGGCTAGAAACATCACCGAACTTTGCTTTGATTATCTCGATGCACCAGCAGTTGTTTGTGGAGCTCAAAACTGGATTACTCCTCCATTTGAATTCGACGCAGACTTCTTCCCACAAGCTAACTGGATTGTTGACTATATCAACGACAAGATCCTCCCACTTAAAGGACACGTTAGCCAAATCAATACTTCTGATGCAGAAGTACTCCGTAAGGCAAAGAAAGGCGTATAATAAACGCTTAAAAACAAGGGGGCTAATTTGTCAGCCCCCTAATTTTTTATAAAGGTATAAAATGCAAAAATTTTTCTTTTTAACTCACGAAAATAACAATGCTTATTTCAATTTGGCATCAGAAGAATATCTCTTAAAACAAACGGATGGATACTATTTTTATCTTTGGATAAACGATCCAGCAGTTATTGTCGGCATCAACCAAAACGCCATAGAAGAGGTTAATTTGGGCTATACCGAAAATAACGATATAAAAGTTGTTAGAAGATTAACGGGTGGTGGCACCGTTTATCACGATAAAGGAAACTTGTGCTATACGGTTATTGCACCATTTGATCAAACGGTTGATACTTATCGCGAGTTTACAAAACCCGTTATAAAATATCTTAATTCTCTTGGCGTAAAAGCAGAGTTTTCTGGAAGAAACGATATATTGGTTGATGGAAAAAAGATTTCAGGCAACGCTCAAACGGTTTATAACGGAAGAATAATGCACCACGGCACAATCTTGTTTGATACTGATATGAGCGTTTTAGAAAAGGCGATAAACCCTTCTAAAATCAAAATGGAAAGTAAAGGAATAAAGTCGGTTAGGGCAAGGGTTACTAACGTTAAGGAATATCTTGAAAAAGATATGGATATATTAGCCTTTAAGAAAGGGTTAGCGCAAGAGTTTTTATCTTCTTGTGAGCAATATGTTCTAACGGAAAGCGACGTTGAGAAAATAGAAAAACTCATAGTAGAAAAGTATTCTAACTATGAGTGGAATATAGGTCGTTCGCCAAAAGGCAAAAACACCTTTGTTAAAAAGTTCGATTTTGGTATATTTAATTTTACTTTTGACACAGAAAACGGGCTTATAAAAAACGCGACTATCCACGGCGATTTCTTTAACAAAAAAGATTTAAGTGGGCTTACTGCAACGTTAGAGGGGGTTAGGTATGAAAAATCTGCCCTTTTAACAGCGTTAAAAAAGGTGGATGAATATATTAACGGGGCAAATGGAACAGAAATCGTTAACGCTATGTTTAACGACTAACTACCTTTGACCTTCGACTGAAACGTTAACGTTTATAGAACAAAAAGGAAAATAATTATCTTTATATTTGCTGTACTGCTTGTAATTAAAGCGGTACAGTTTTTCTTTTATATTAAAAACGTCGCAATTAGAGCGCTTGCTCTCATTAAAAACCTTAATTATATTTTCCTTAAAAAAGTTTTCCGCCTTTATTTTAACGTCAAAAGGCAAAGGTGTGTTTTGAGATAAAGATTCGTTAGAGCCGTCTGCACTATGGTCGCTTATCTTGCAGTATAAAGTTAAATTCACGTTAAGGGTAATGCCGTTGTCGTTTGCAATAACGGTTATAGAAGACGGGTTAGAGTTAACCGTTAAAAGATAATTAGTTAATTGCCCCTTAAACTCAACGTTATCAACTGAAAAGGTAGTGCCTTTGAACGTGGTTGTTATTGCGTTAAAAGCAAGCGTCATTTTAGAATCAAGCTCGCCAACGCGTTTTCCTTGATAAAAGAGAGCAGTCGTGCTTGCATCAAACAAATTTTTCTTGTTTTTATCATCTTTTTCTTGGCTAGCACTACTACTTTGACTTGAAGAAGTTGCAGTTTGCTTGGAAGAATCTTTTTCAGACGGAATAGACTTTACTATAGGCATAAAAGCAGAACTAGATAAAGAGTAGTGTCCCGCACAAAAGGTTTTAACGTCGGTTGCGCAAACGTCCCTATCAAACCCTGTGTTTTTAAGCATTATTTTTTGAAGGGCAAAAGCAGAAATATTATCTAATGGTGTTGCCAAATTTAGCAGTTCATAAGCTTTATTTTCGGCAATGGCAACAAGGGCAGAGTCTTGAACGCGCAAAGTTTTTGCAAAGTAGTCTAAAACGTTTATAGCTTGGTTTTGAGATATATCATTTCCTATAAGAATAAGGTTGCAAAAGGCAAGTTTAGGAAACCAACCGGAAAAATCCCCCAAGTTTTTTATAGCACCGCCAACAGTAGAGCCTTTTCCTATTATTTGCGCCTTTAAATTTTCGCTATTAGTATCGGTTGCTTCTGGAACGGCAATCTGTGCAGTCACCAAAAACTCATCATCTTCTTTATCTATTGCAATTGCAGTTATTATAGAAGTTTTTTCCACGTCGATAAGCCCAAAGTCGTTAGAGAAAAAGAAAACGAAAAGAGCGATAATAGAAAGGATTATAAATTTTGCTTTACTAGACTGCGACTTCATTTTTATTCTCCTTTTTAATTAGTAAAGAAATTATTATAGGAATAACGTTGCTAAAAATCAAAAAGAAAACACCAAGGTCGTTCATAACAAAGTTTTCTATCGAATAAACGTATTGATTAAAAAATATTAATACGATAGCTTGAATTCCTATCACGATAGTAGCCGAAAGCCACTTGTATTTAATGGAAAAAACATAACTTAAAATCTTACTTGCAAAGTACAAAGGAAGTGATAAACTGAAAATGTTTGAGAATAAAATAAGCATTATTCCTATATAATCAAATCTTCCTATGTTGTTGATAACGGTTGCGTATTTTGAAATTTCGGTGAGAGCAAATTTTTGTCTAAACGCAATAGAAGTAAACACCGAATAAAAAATAATAGTAAATAGCACTATCACAACGGCAGAGCATAAAAAGGACAAAAGAATTTTTTTAGTGCCACCTTCTTCAAACTTAAATTGCCCTATAAAGAACATTAAATACAAGGCATCACCAAACCAAGTAAACGAACTAAAAGAACCTTTAACAACGTTAGAAACACCGTTTGCACCAATAGGAAGAATAGAAGATATATCCATATTCCCAAGAGAAAGAGCAAATATAATCAAAATCCCAACTATTGTAGTAAACCACACAACGTCTGAAGTGCGCCCCAAAACTCTCAAATGTTTTAGGCAAAAGAAAAACGCCACTAAAAAGAAAGGACAAAAATATAAAATAGTGGGGGTTAAGTTGTAAAGCGTTTGTTCAACGTAGTCTTTTTGTTCGTTTATAGGCACAAGCGCTTTTAGTAAAAAGTAAAGCAAATAAAAACAGAATAAAATTTTTGTTTTAGTTTTTCCAAACTTGTCTTCAAGCGCGCCTATTAAAGTATTTTTAGCGTTTTTGCACGATAAAACCACAAAAAAAAGCGTGATAAAGTCTAGCGAAAAGTTTAATAGTGCAGAAAGCCATAAATCTTCGTTAGAGTGCTTTGCTAAAACGCTAGGCATCATAAACATTTTAGAAACGGGAACTAGCGCTATTAAAAACAAGCAAACTTGCCTAAAAGAAAGTTCGTATTGATTTTTATTAATCATTTTCACCCTCCTCATTTAATAAAATTCTTCTTTTATTTTTATTTCGTAGCGATTTTGGTCTAAACTGCAATTCTGAAAGAAAACCTTTATAAAACGCGTCTTTCATATCTTCCTTAATAAGTGGGGAAAAGGGCGCGAATAAAGGCGTGTTGTAGTTTTCAAAGGTTATCAAGTGTATAAATAATAACGCAATGGTTGCAAGTATGCCATAGCACCCAAAAGCCCCTGCGATTATCAAAAAAACCAAACGCAAAACGGAAAAAGTTTGTTCTAGTTCTGGCACGGTGTAAAGACAAATCCCAGAAAGTGCCACAATCATTAATGTAGGTGCAGAAATAATCCCCGCAGTAACTGCCGTTTCGCCAAGCACCAAACCCCCAACGATAGAAACAACCATTCCAACGTATTTTGGCATTCTAACGCTTGCTTCGTTTAATATTTCAAAAATCATAAGTGTAAAAAACATTTCGTAACTAGGGGATAAGGGTATACCTTTAATACTATTTACTATTGTTAATAAAAAACTTAAAGGAATAAGTTGCAAATGAAACAGTTCGCTTGCAACGAAAAATGCAGGCAAAAAAAGTGCGATTAAAACTGATAAAAATCTAATTCCACGAGCAACCGTTGCGCTATACGAAGAGTTATAGTAGTCGCTAGGGCTTTGGAAGTCTTCTAAAAGAAGATAGGGAACGGTTAAAGCGATAGGCGAGCCGTCAACGAAAATCGCAACCCTACCTTCCAAAATTTTAGCAGCCAAAATATCTGGTTTTTCGGTGTTTCCAACTTGCTTGAAAATGGAAATATTGTGTTCGCACAAAAACTTTGAGATATAAGAAGAGTCCAAAACGGCGTCAATTTTTATTGATTTAAGTTTGTTTTTTAATTTTTCAACTAGCGCTTTATCGGCAATTCCACCTAGATAGCACAGGCTAATAGGCGTTTTAGAATATCTTCCAACCGTAACGTTTTCAAAAATCAAATCGGGCGATTTAAGTTTTCTTCGCATCATGCTAACGTTAACGGGCAAACTTTCAACAAACCCTTCTCTAGGCCCTTTTAACACAGTAGAAGTGGGTGGTTCTGTAATGGCTCTTCTTTCAAACTGCTTTAAGCCGAAAGAAAAAGCTGAAGTTATCCCATCAACCACTAAAAGCGCGCTACCTAAAAGCACTTCTTTTAGGCAGTCTTCAAATTGATTAATTTTTGTTTTTTCTGGGCTTAAAAACAAATCAAACAACTTTTTTTCTGTCACTTGCCCTTGATAGCGCGCGATAGGGCGAAGTATAAGATGTCCAAGCTCTTCTTTGTTAACTATATCGTTAACGAAAATCAAAAAAGCCTTGCTAGAACCAACGTTCAAATTTAGAAAAGTAACGTCGTCAGATTTTAATTTTGACTTGAAGAACTCAAGGTTTTTATCAAGATTTTGCTCTAATTTCATACGACTAGTATTTTAATTAGGCAAAAATTTATGTGTAAAAAGCATAAAAAGTCGACGTCAAAAATGATGCCGACTCTTTATTAGAGAATTATTCTGTTTACGCGCCTATTTCTAGCGACTTTGTTGAATTTACAATTAGCTTTGAAACGCTGTGAATTTCAGTTTGACTAACGTTTGTAAACGCCGACCTTGTAATGACTTCTGCAATTGCTATTTCAGTTGCTTTTTCATCCAAATCGCTTTCGTTCATAAGTTGCTCTAAAGCTATTGCAGTTGCAGTTAACTGCGTTGGTGGGATAACCCCTTCAAGCAGACCTTCAATCAAAATGGCCGTTTTGGTTGAAAGATTAATTTGCTCACCGCGTATAAACTTCTTTACAATGGTTGAAATAATAACGGAAAGAGAACCGCTAAAAACGCCTAAAATAAAGGCGTGGTCCTTAAAAACGAAAGCTTTTGAAAGGAAAATCATATCGTAAACGAAGTATAAAGCGATAGCGAATAAAAAAGGCAACTGCGCCTTTATGCTAGACGGTGCTTTAATTTTAAACACGTTAAATAGCAAAATAAATGCAATGCTAGAAAAAACTGCGATTAAAATGGTTGGTAAACTGTATGATGATAAAAACTCTTTAATAAAAACGTAATAGTCCATATTTACCTTCTTTGAAGGAAAAACTAACAACATTTTTCAGCGCAAATACGACTTAAACGTTTATAAAATCCGTTAAATCTTAAAAAATATACGATAACTTTTTCCCCCTTAAATAAATTTCCAAACGCTAAAAGCATTATACCATTGATAAACCAAATAAAAAAGGTTATATGCCAA
>JAZRMS010000127.1:0-8846 GCA_045647825.1 Christensenellaceae bacterium | reverse complement strand
ATATTTTGTCTTCCTAAGACCGCTTGGCCTCCGACTTCCTCTTCTACAGAAACTTCTCTCACTTCGTAATTATAAAGATTTCTAAACGTCGTGGTCATTAACATTGCCGTTTGTTCGTCTGCAACGGAAAACTCTAACCCAAGCTCTCCGTCCTTTTCGTAAAGTTTGCCCGTTCCCCTTATTATTCCAGCAACAAACGCTTTTCTGCAATGCCTTTCCTTTATGTTTTTTAACAGTATTTCCTGCTTTATACTCTCTCCAAAATTCACTTTTAGCGCCCCTCTTTCATTGCCTTAAAACGTAATTTCGGCAATCTTCCGTCCACGTTATCAATTCTATCGGTTGGAAAATTCAAGCGCTTTATCATATCTTCTACCAAACTTATTTCTCCAACGCGTTCTGGTGAGTGCGCGTCTGAACTTATGATAAAACGCGCATCAGTTTTCAATATTTCATAAATTTCTTCATCGGTTAAATGAACTTTTTTTGCGTTTAGTTCAATATACGTTCCATAATCTGCCGCCGCCTTTGCAACTTCCACCACGTCTGCAAAGCAATTAAAGTTTAGGTGGGTTATTATATCAACGGGATTATTTTTTATGACGTTAATAAACGTCTTGGTGTTAGTTTTTATAAGCGATTTGCTAACGTTCTTTTTTTTGAACGTTGCACAAAACAAGTCGGGCAAAGCAAGTGGAAAAACACTTCCCATCTTATACATAACAAACTTGTGTATACCAGCCAAAAAGATATCAAAATTATCGTATTGATTTGGCTTTAAATCCACCGTTCCATCCGTTCCTATTATGTTAGATTCTATTCCAAGCAAAACCTTAACGCCAGAATCTATAGTCGCCAAATCACATTCATCACGCATTTTTGGAATTTTGCGTTTTGTTAAACCAAACGCAGGGTGAGAAAATCCGTGGTCAGAAATACCAACGGCAAGTAGTCCCTTTTCCCTTGCCATTTCTGCGTTATCAGAAATTTGACCTTTGCCGTGGCTATATACCGTATGAGTGTGATAATCAGAAGTAAGATACATTAAAACTCCCCTACGTATTCGACCTCCTCTTTCAACGTTATGCCGAACACGCTAAATATTTTGTCTTTTATATGTAAAATTAATTGTCTAACGTCGTTTGCCGTAGCCGTTTGGTTGGTTATTATAAAGTTTCCGTGCTTTTCAGAAACTTTTGCACCACCTATCGAAACGCCCTTTAAGTTTGCCCTTTCAATGAGCGCACCCGCAGAATTTGGCTTTGGGTTTAAAAAAACCGAACCACAACTTCTACCTTCTGGATGATGAGCCTTTCTCATTAAATTAATATTTTCTATTTGGCGTTTTATCTTTTCCTTATCTTCTTTTGAGAAAGAAAAGGTTGCAGATACCACCGTTTCGCCATTTTTCTTAAATCTAGACGTTCTATAACCAAACGCACATTGATTTATATCGTATTTTTTTATTCTTCCGTTAGATAGAGTTTCTATTTCCACAACACAATCTGAAATAGTTTTGCCAAAAGCACCAGCGTTCATTACTACAGCACCGCCAACCGTTGCAGGAATTCCACTTAAACTTTCTAGTCCAGATAAATCGTGTTCTAACGCAAAGGAAATTACTTTTGACAAGTTTGCCCCTGCCATTGCCCTTACTTTTTCTCTAACGAAAAAAACGTCTTTAAGATTTTTCGTGCTTATTATAATTCCGTTATACCCACTATCGGAAACAAGCAAATTTGTTCCGTTTCCCACAATTTTATGTGGAATTTTATACTTTTTCGCCGTACTCGCTAAAAAATTTAACGAATATAGAGTATCAGGCTCTGCATAAAAAGTAGCCAATCCACCAACGCCAAGAGAAGTGATTTTTTTGGTGGAATATTCGTATTGACATTTTACAGCACAGAATTGTTCTATCTCTTCTCTAAAATCCATACTACTCCTTATATCATTTTACTATATTTTTTATATTTTTACAAGATTATATGACTATATTTTTTATTTTATTTAAAGCAGTATTATCTCCGTCTATTGCCAAAGGGGCTAAAACCTTTAGTTCTTCTAAAACAATTCTTGGTGTAAAAGGCGAAATCGTTACTTTAGTTTGTGCTTTTTGAAGGGCGTTTAATCCTTCTTCTTCAAACTGAACTTCCATATATGGCGACAACATTGCTATTTCATTTAATCTACTTTGCACAGCATCAGAAAGCAAATACTCAACGAATTGATTTGCATAGTAATATTTTATTTGCTCTCTTGCAGTAATAGAAACGTATTGATAAAGGTCGTTATACTCTTTCATAGGTTTAGCGATAAATTCAAATCCCCTGTTTGTTAATCTCATAACGTCGCGCTGTGTTCCAAGCAAATACCTATTTTTGTTTGACACAAACTTAACGTATGCGTCCATTGATGGTAAAACTTTGTAATTTTTCATCTCTATCCCCTCATAGAGTAGCGCTACAAGGGGTTGAGTGTATTTTTGATCCGAAATTAAAACAGCATCATCTACACCTTTTACACCATCTTTTACTTTAGGGTTTTCAATTAAAACGTATCCACCCCTACACCAAGCTGTTGCATACACGTTTCCACCTATAACACAAGAATTTATTTTTCTATTCACGTCTAATTTGCAAAGATTATCTACTTCAACACCATTGCCATACGATATTAAATCTGGATACACACCTTTTTTTAGTTGCTCTTTCACACTTTCTTCAGTATGCTCGATAACCATAATTAACACGCCTTGATTTTTCTTTTCAAACGCTCTAGCAACCTTTAACAAAAACTGCCGTCTAGAGCCTTTGCCACCCTCAAAACTATCAACGTGCCACATTGTTATAATACCCTTATACTGCACGCTATCGCCACTAATTTCTTTTTCTTGGATTTTCTTTAACCCAAAAAATATAGTAAAAATTATTGCAAATATCAAGACAAATCCACAAAACAATCTAATCTTTTTCATAATATAAATATATTTTAGAAAAATAAAAAAAAGACTTTTCTGTTGAAAAGTCTTTTTGTGTTTTAGTTAGTTTTAGTTAAGACGTAAGGGTGATTTTTTTGGACCTACGGTTACGTTTGATGCGTTTTCTATATCAAACAACACTTTAATTATTTCATTAACGTCATCAAGCGTTGTTTTTTCTAGACTTGCTATGCGTTTATCGTAATTAAATTCTTCGTTTAAGAACAATAAATATTTTCCATATACCATCATTTGAGAGTTCGTGCTTTCTCTGCTAAATATCAAAGAGCTTTTTATCTGTTCTTTTGCTCTTAAAAACTCTTGTTCCTTAATCCCTTCTTTTTTGAATTTTCTTACAACGTCCACAATAGCGTTTGCGGCAAGATCTCTATTTTCAGTATTTACCCCACCGTATATCTCAATAACACCGCTGTTTTTATAGGTTGAGCAATATGAATAAACACTATATGCAAGTCCAAGTTCTTCTCTTATTTTTTGGAACAATCTACTGCTCATTCCACCGCCTAAAACGGTGTTTGCGATTGCTAGGGCATCACTACGCTCGTCGTTCATTTTCATCCCTGGCATTACAAACCCTATGTGCGATTGCTCTATATCCTTATATTTGTGTAAAGATTGCTTTGCAACGTGTATGCTTTCTACTTGCTTTGCACCCGTAGCCAAAACAAATCTATTCGCAAAGTATTCTTCAACTATTTTTTCTGCATTTTGAATATCAACGTTTCCCGCAATAGATACAACAACGTTATCGGCAACGTAATACTTGTCCATATACTTTTTAACGTCTTCTCTAGTGAATTTTCGAATGTTTTTTGCAGGCCCTAAAATAGTTTGACCTAAACCAACTTGCCCGTAATAACTTTCTGCAAGCAAGTCAAAACATATATCTTCGGGCGTATCTTCACTCATATTGATTTCTTCTATTATTACGCCCTTTTCTTTTTCAAGTTCTTCTTTTAGAAAGGTTGAATCAAAAAATATGTCTGACAAAACTTCTAAAGATTCGTTTAGCCTTTCACCCGTTGATCTAGTGTAATAACAAGTCATTTCCTTTGACGTGAAAGCATTAATTTGCGCACCTATTCTGTCGATATAATCGGAAATCTCAAACGCAGAACGTTTTTTCGTCCCTTTAAACATAACGTGTTCAATAAAGTGGGATATACCGTTTTCTTCTTTACTTTCGTTTGCACTACCCGTTTTTACCATAACGCCAACGGCAACAGAGTGCATTCCTTCTATTTTGTTTACAACAAGTTTTAACCCGTTGTTAAACTTCTTAAAAAATCTCATGTTTTCTCCATTATGTACTTATATTTTCGCTAACAGTTACTAAATCAAACCCAAGTTTAGTATAAAAATCAATAATTTCAGGTAATACGCTTAAGGTGTGTTTTTTTGGGTGCATTAAAATCAAATCGCCATTTTCGGGGTTTTTCGTTGCACGATTATATATAATCTGTTCATCACTATCCCGCCAGTCTATAGTATCTTTTGACCACATTATAACCTTATACCCCAAGTCAAAAGCGCTTTCTAGCGTAACATCTGAAAAACTGCCAGAAGGTGGTGCAAAAAGCGTTGGGTCTTTCCCCGACAAAGCTTTTATTATAGTCCCCGTTAGTTCTATTTCTTTCTTGTTGTTTTCATAATTCAATTTCTTGTGGTCCTTATGAAAATAACCGTGGTTTGCAATCTCGTGTCCATCTAAAACTATTCTTTGCAACGTTTTTTCATTATCATCTGCCCAACAGCCACCCACGAAAAAAGTTGCTTTAACGCCCTTTTCGTTTAAGCAATCTATAATCCTATTCACTACTTCGGTATTTTCGTAAACGTTAAACATAAGAGAAATATTATTATTTTCTTTGTTTCCGTTATATATTGCCTTTACTTGCTTTCCGCCGTATATAGGAATTATTCGTTGCGGAATAAAACTTATTGATAAAACTACTGCAATTATACTAAACAATAAAAAATTAGTTATTATAGTCGCTTTCTTACTTATTTTTCTCATTTTTCTGCACCTCTATTCGTATTCTATGAATGGTTGCAGAACAAAATGCTTTTTATTATAAACAAAATATGCAAGGCAACAAAGCCCTGCATATTAGTTGTTTTTAATTATCAGTCGTTAACGATTTCTAAAAGCTTAAGGTCAATACCCTTTTCGCCAATCTTGATGATTTCTACCTTAACTTTATCACCGATATTAACCACTTCATCAACAGTATTGATTTGTGCTTTAATATCACGCATTTTGCTTATGTGAATAAGTCCGTCCTTTCCAGGAGCGAGTTCGCAGAATGCACCAACCTTTGGAAGGATTCTAACTACTTCGCTTATAAACATATCGCCAACTTCAGGATCTTTTGCAATTGACATAATGATTGCTTTTGCTCTTTCAGCATTTTCAGCATTGCCAACGGTTGCAATATTAACTCTTCCGTCATCATCAATATCAATCTTAACACCAGTTTCTTCGATAATCTTGTTGATAACTTTACCTTGTTTACCAACAACGTCACCGATTTTTTCAGGGTTGATATAGAAAGAAATGATCTTTGGAGCGTATTTAGAAAGTTCTGCTCTTGGAGTGTCGATTACTTCAAGCATTTTAGATAGAATGTATTTTCTACCAACGTTTGCTTGTGCAATTGCCTTTCTTAAAATAGCTTCGTCAATACCTTTAATCTTAATATCCATTTGGATTGCAGTGATACCCTTTTCAGTACCTGCAACCTTAAAGTCCATATCGCCAAGGAAGTCTTCCAAACCTTGAATATCAGAAAGAATTGATACTTTTCCGCTTTCGGTATCTTTGATAAGACCCATTGCAATACCTGCAACTGGTGCTTTAATAGGAACACCTGCATCCATAAGTGCCAAAGTTGAACCACAAACGCTACCTTGAGAAGTAGAGCCGTTTGAACTCATTACTTCTGAAACGATTCTTATTGCGTATGGGAATTCATCTTCACTAGGAATAACTGGTTCTAACGCACGTTCTGCAAGAGCACCGTGACCGATTTCACGTCTACCTGGGCTTCTTAAAGGCTTTGCTTCGCCAGATGCGTATCCAGGCATGTTGTATTGGTGCATATATCTCTTTTCGGTGTCACCGTCAAGACCTTCTAACTTTTGAACTTCGCTAAGCATTCCTAACGTACAAGTAGACAATACTTGAGTCATACCTCTAGTGAATACGCCAGAGCCGTGTACTCTAGGAAGAACACCTGCTTCACACCAAATCTTTCTTACTTCGTCTAACTTTCTTCCGTCAGGACGAATTCCGGTGTTGGTGATCTTTGCTCTAACCTTTTCTTTGGTCATATAGTAAAGAGCATCTTTAATTTCTCTTTCTTTTCCTGCAAACTCTTCTGCAAAATGTTCTAGGCAGTCCTTTTCAACAGCGTCTTGTCCTTGTTGTCTTTCGTGACGATCAAAGGTATCAAGCGCTTTGTCAAGCATTTCGTTTGCGTATGCTCTAACTGCGTTATCAATTTCTTCTGGAATATGATATAATTCCATTTCCTTTTTAGGTTTGCCGATTTCTTTAACGATTTCTTCTTGGAAAGCGCAAAGACGTTTAATTTCTTCGTGACCAAAAAGGATTGCGCCAACCATTTCGTCGTCGCTGATTTCGTTTGCACCAGCTTCTACCATCATGATAGCATCTTTAGTACCAGCAAGGTTTAAGGTAAGCGCGCTCTTTGCACGTTGCGCTTCGTCTGGGTTGATAACGTATTCGCCGTCTACCATACCTACTACAACGCTACCGGTTGGACCTGCAAATGGAATGTCTGAAATGCTGATTGCAATTGAGCTACCAAGCATTGCAAGTGGTTCTGGTTGAATATCGGGTTCAACTGATAATGCGGTCGCGATAACGATTACGTCGTTAAAAAGACCTTTTGGGAAAAGTGGACGGATAGGTCTGTCGATTAAACGGCTAGTTAAAATTGCCTTGTCAGACGCTCTGCCTTCTCTTTTCTTAAATCCACCTGGGATTTTGCCGATTGAATACATCTTTTCTTCAAAATCAACTCCCAAGGGGAAATAGTCCATTCCATCTCTTGGTGATGGTGCCATGGTTACGTTTACCATTACTGCGGTGTCACCGCATCTAACAACACACGAACCGTTAGTTTGTTCAGCGTATTTGCCCGTTTCTACAACGAGTTCTTTTCCGCCGACAGTCGTTTTAAATACTCTAAAAGTTTCTGTCATATTCTCTCCTTCTAAACTCTATATTTTTTGAAACGTGATCACCCGATCACGCACTAATTAACTTTTAACAAATCAAAAAAATTGGGCGACAAAAAAATTATGCCGCCCCATTTTCTTACTTTCTCAAATTCAAGTCCGCGATAATCTTTCTGTATCTTTCGATATCGATTTCTTGTAAATACTTCAAAAGACCGCGTCTTTCACCAACCATTTTCATAAGTCCACGTCTTGAATGATTGTCGTGCTTATTGGTTGAGAGATGCTCGTTTAAGTGGTTGATTCTTTCGGTGAGAAGTGCGATTTGAACTTCTGCTGAACCGGTGTCACCTTCGTGACGAGCGAATTTTGCTATAATTTCTTGTTTCTTTGCCTTTTCCATATTCTTTTACCTCCTATTATTTATGGAATAATTCGCTTTAAACAAAGTATTGGGCGGAGACCCACAAAACCTTGTCTAAAGTATTAAGCCTACATAGTATACCAAAAATATTCCCATTTGTAAACTATTTTAATTGCTTTATGAGAATAATTTGCTCTTTTCTTCCTTAATTTTATCTAATTTTGATAAATAAGTGGGCACGTCTTTGGGTGATGCTTGTCTTTCTATGCGTTCACCACCATCAAAAACGCGTTTTGAAATGGCGTTTGCACCACACGCAACGGTAGAAGAAATCTCTTCCATAACGTTAACGTTATAAACGCATTCTTTCCCTTTCTTTGAGTATCCCACGTTTTCTAAATTGCCCGCCATATATTTTTGCCTATACAAGTAATACGGATTGTATCCAGCCTCTATCAAAGTAGTATTTGCGTAATCTACCATTTTCTCTACTTCTTGACCAGCTAGCCTATTTTCCGTTTCTGCAAGTTTAGAGCCTTTCTTTATGCACAACGTATGCACGGTTATATTGTCTGGGGATAGTTCTATTGCCTTATCTAAACTAGCCTTAAAATCTAAAAAGCTTTCCCCGTCTAGCCCTGCAATCAAATCCATATTGATTATAAAATCATTTTTTGCAAGGTTGTATTTTTCAACAACGTCCTCTGCCGTATGGTTTCTACCCAAAAGTTCTAACGTTTTATTTGAAAAGGTTTGTGGATTTATGCAAATTCTTGTTACGCCGTGCTTTTTTAGTATTGCTAAATTTTCTTTATTGATAGCATCTGGCCTTCCCGCTTCTACCGTAAATTCCACGCCCGTGTTTATATTACTAATTGCACTTAAAACCCTATCTAAATGCTCGTTAGAAAGCGCTACGGGCGTTCCACCGCCAACGTAAATACTTTTTAGATCTTTTATAAATCTTGCGCTATAATTAATTTCATCTATCAAAGCGTCAACGTATTCGTCAATATGCTTTCTTGCCGATTTAACGTCTGCACTTATGAACGAACAATATTTGCACCTTGACGGGCAAAACGGAATAAACACGAAAAAGTCGGTATTATTATCATTCTTTTCGTATATGTTTTTTTGCGAGTCAATAACCTTTTTTGTTAGCAAGGTCTTTTGCTCGCTAACCTTCATAACGTCTAAAAAGAACTCTTCAAAATCGCCCGTTTCTTCTATCTGCTTATAGGCAAGTTTAGTAGGTCTAATGCCAGTTAAAGCACC
>JAZRMS010000126.1:0-2099 GCA_045647825.1 Christensenellaceae bacterium | reverse complement strand
GTGATTGAACTTGCAACTTCTTTTATAGCTGACGTTCCAGAAGACGTTAAGGTTGTTAGAGAACATTATCACGAAGTTTATAAGAAGTTCAAAGAGCAAACTGATGAAGAAAAGATCAAGGTTGTAGAGGCTGGTGGACTTCATATTCTTGGTACTGAAAGACACGAATCTCGCCGTATTGACAACCAACTTCGTGGTCGTAGTGGTCGTCAAGGTGACGCAGGCTCTTCAGTATTCTTTATCTCACTAGAAGATGATTTAGCAAAGCGCTTTGGTGGGGATAGAATGATGCGCGTTTACGATGCGTTTAAGATTGATGAAAACGAACCTATGCAGTTCAAGATTTTATCAAATAGTATTGAAAACGCTCAACGTGCTATTGAGGGCAAAAACTTTGGTATTAGAAAACACGTTCTTGAATACGACGACGTTATGAATAAACAACGTGAAGTTATGTATGCTGAAAGAATGAAGGTTATCAAAGATGAAAACGTTCACGAAGATATTATAAAACTTATTCCAGATTTCGTTCGTTATACAATAAACAGCGTTATCGATAACGAAAACAAACCCGAAACTTGGAATTTGGAAGAATTAAACAAGATAATTGAACTTAAACTTCTTCCAAAAGATAGCAATTTTGCAACCAAGGATAAAACGGAAAACTGGGATTACGATTATTTCCTTTCAAAACTCACCGAAGAAACCATTAGAGTTTATGATGAGAAAATTCAAAGATACAACGACGAAGGTATCAATTTCTCTGAAGTTGAAAGAATGGTGTTGTTGCGTAATATCGATACAAAGTGGATTGACCATATCGACTCTATGGATCAATTGAGAAAGGGTATAAGTTTGCGTAGTTACGGTCAAGTAGATCCCGTTGTCGAATATAAGAAAGAAGGCTTTGAAATGTTTGAAGACCTAACTGCATCTATTCAAGACGACACGGTAACCTTGCTATTAAAAGCAGAACTAAAAAGAGTTGAGCCTATTAAAAAAGAAGAGAATAAAAACTTGCAAACCAACTTGCAGACAGGACCTATGCGCCCAAAAACGGTAGGAAGGGAAATAGGCAGAAACGATCCTTGCCCTTGTGGAAGTGGCAAAAAATATAAAAACTGCTGTGGTGCTAAATAATTAAAACATAAAAGATATTTTGTTGGGATTGTCAGTTTGGCAATCCCATATCGTTAGTTTTTAATGCGGAGAAAGATATGATTAAGTGTGAAGAATATAAACTTAAACTAAAAGAATTAAAAGGTATCCTTGCGGAAACGGGACACTCTCTTTGACATCGATTCGCTTAGAATTCAACTTAAAGAGAAAATCGAACTTTCAGAAAAACCAGAAGTGTATTCTGATTTAGCGAAAGCACAGCAAATTTCTAAAGAAATCGCATCTTTAGACAACAAAGTTTCTGCTTTTAATAAAGCCGAAAAAACTATTCTTGGCGCAATAGAAATAGTAGAACTTGCAGAAGAAGAAAACGACGAAAGCATTTTAGAAGAACTAGAAGGCGAATTAAAAGATGTTGAAAAAACGGTAGAAGAAATGCGCCTTGCAGCACTTCTTCGTGGGAAATACGACAAACTTAACGCTCTTTTAACACTTCACGCAGGCGCAGGTGGAACAGAGGCTTGCGACTGGACGGAAATGCTTTATAGAATGTATATGTATTATGCCGAAAAGAACGGCTACACCTTGACCGAGCTTGATAGGTTAGAAGGTGATGAGGCAGGAATAAAGTCGGTGTCGTTTAAGATAGAAGGCGATTGCGCATACGGGTATTTGAAAGCAGAAAAGGGCGTGCATAGATTAGTTAGAATTTCCCCGTTTGATGCAAATAAGCGCAGACATACTTCTTTTGCTTCATTAGAAGTTATGCCCGAAATAGAAGATGACGAAGAAATTAAAATCAGTCCAGATGAACTTAAAATAGATACTTTCCGTTCTAGTGGTGCAGGTGGTCAACACGTTAATAAAACGGAATCTGCAATAAGAATAACGCACTTGCCAACGGGTATTATAGTTGCTTGTCAAAACGAACGAAGTCAAACGCAAAACCGTGAAATGGCAATGAAAATGCTTATAAGTAA
>JAZRMS010000125.1:0-5572 GCA_045647825.1 Christensenellaceae bacterium | reverse complement strand
TACTGAATGGGCACCAAACGAAAAAGTTGCTACGGAAGTTGCTTTCGGTGCATCATTTGCAGGGGTTAGAAGCCTTGCTTGTATGAAACACGTTGGATTAAACGTTGCAAGCGACCCACTTTATACTTTTTCATATACTGGTGTAAATGGTGGTGCAGTAATCGTGGTTGCTGATGACCCAGGTCTTGCAAGTTCACAAAACGAACAGGACACTAGAATGATTGCAAGAGCTGCACACGTTCCTGTTTTAGAGCCATCAGATAGCCAAGAAGCAAAGGATTTTGTGAAATTTGCTTATGAATTAAGTGAAAAATACGATACTCCTGTAATTTTAAGAACTACCACAAAACTTTCTCACTCACAAGGAATTGTAAGTTTAGAAGATAGGGTAGAAGTTGAAGATAAACAATATGAAAGAAACGTTAGAAAATACGTTATGATGCCTGCATCTGCAATCGGTAGACACGTTGTTGTTGAAGATAGAGAAAATCGTTTGGCAGAGGATAGCGCTAGTTTTTCTATTAATAAAGCAGTTTATAACGATACTAAAATCGGTTTTATTACTAGTGGTATTCCTTATCAATACGTTAAGGAAGTTTGCCCTAACGCAAGCGTTCTAAAACTTGGATTAGTTAATCCATTGCCTAAAAAACTTATTGAAGAGTTTTGTAGCAAAGTAGAAACCGTTTACGTTTTTGAAGAATTAGAGCCCGTTATTGAAGAGCAAATTCGTTCTTGGGGCATTGAAGTTAAGGGTAAGGAATTATTCACAAGACAAGGCGAATACAGTGCTAACTTGTTAAAGAAAGTTTTGTTTAATCAAAACGATCAAGTTTTTGATAAAACAGAATCTCCAAACCGTCCGCCTATCTTATGCCCAGGTTGTCCACACAGAAGTGTGTTCTCTGTTCTTAATAAACTAAAAATTCATGCTGCAGGCGATATAGGTTGCTACACATTAGGTGCAGTTGCACCTCTCGGTGTTATTGATAGCACCTTGTGTATGGGCGCAAGTATTTCTTCTTTGCACGGAATTGAAAAGGCAAAAGGTAAAGATTTTGTTAAAAACTGGGTTGCTGTTATTGGCGATTCAACCTTCCTACATACAGGTATCAACTCACTTGTAAATATGGTCTACAATAAAGCGACGGGAACAGTTATGATTCTTGACAATAGAACGACCGGTATGACCGGACATCAAGAACATGCCGCAACTGGTAAGACTTTGAAAGGTGAACAAACTTATGCTATAAATTTAGCAGATCTTTGCAAGGCAATCGGTGTTGAAAACGTTATAGAAGTTGATGCATTTGACGTTAAAACTCTTGAAAAAGTAATTAAAGAATCTGTTAACGGCGATAAATTAACCGTTATTATTGCAAAAGCACCTTGTGCTTTACTTAAAGGTCAAAAATTCCCTTATAAGTGCGTTGCTAACACAGAAAAGTGCAAAAAATGCGGAATGTGTATGAAGATAGGTTGCCCAGCAATTACTAAAAATGAAGACGGAACGATTAAAATTGATCCTAACATGTGCAACGGCTGTGGGCTTTGCTTAAACTACTGCAAGTTTGGTGCTATTGAAAAGGTGGAGAGATAATTATGGAAAAGATTATGAATATAATGGTTGTTGGTGTTGGTGGACAAGGAACTCTATTAACAAGCAGAATTATAGGCAAAACTGCTCTCCAAGCAGGTTTTGACGTAAAACTTTCAGAAGTACACGGAATGGCGCAACGTGGTGGTAGCGTTGTTACTTTCGTTCGCTATGGCAAGGAAGTGTTTGAACCCGTTGTTGAAGAAGGAACTGCTGATATTTTAATTGCGTTTGAAAGATTAGAGGCTCAAAGATACGCACATTTCCTTAAAAAAGATGGAAAAATTATAGTAAACGATTGCAGAATAGATCCTATGACTGTTGTTATAGGTGCTAGTTCGTATCCAGAAAATATTATTGAAAACTTGAAAAAAGAACACGAAGTTTTTGTTATTGACGGAGTAAAGATTGCCAATGAACTAGGGAATAGTAAAGTGTTAAACTCTGTTGTTTTAGGTCTTGCTGCAAAACATATCGGCTTTACTAAAGAAGAATGGATTGATATTATTTCTAAAACTGTTCCACAAAAGACTATTGAAATTAACGAAAAGGCGTTCTTAGAAGGCTATAACGCATAAAGGTGGGTAATTATGATTTGGAATGAAACCAAAGAGTGTATGAGTAGAGATGAAATGACCTCTATTCAAAGTAAAAGACTTGTAAAACTTGTTGATTACGTTTATCATAACGTTGAGTTTTATCGCAAAAAAATGCAAGCAGTCGGACTTCTTCCAGGGGATATTAAATCTATTGAAGATATAGTAAATCTTCCTTTTACTACAAAGGACGATTTAAGAGATAACTACCCATTTGGTCTATTTGCAGTTCCTCAATCTCAAATAGTAAGAGTTCACGCATCTAGTGGTACGACCGGTAAGGCTACAGTTGTTGGTTATACCAGAAAAGACCTTGACGTTTGGTCTGAATGTGTTGCAAGATGTTTTACGATGGCTGGGGTTGGAAAGAGCGATATTATCCAAATTGCTTATGGCTATGGACTTTTTACTGGCGGACTAGGTGCGCATAGTGGCGCAGAAAAGATTGGCGCAATGGTTGTTCCTATGAGCACGGGAAACTCTAAAAAGTTAACCACAATGATGGTGGATTTTGGTGCAACTGCTATTGCTTGCACACCTTCTTATCTATTACATATTGCAGAAGTTTTGGAAACAGAAGGTTTGGTTGATAAAATTAAACTTAAAAATGCTATTTGCGGTGCAGAGCCTTGGACTGAAAAGATGCACAAGGAAATTGAAGAGCGCCTAAACATTAGAGCGTTTGATATTTATGGTTTAAGTGAAGTAATGGGACCAGGTGTTGCTTGTGACTGCGAATATCATAAAGGTTTGCACGTTTGCGAAGATCATTTCTATCCAGAAATTATCAATTCTGCAACAATGACGCCTCAAGTTGAAGGTGAACTTGGCGAATTAGTATTTACAACTCTCACCAAAGAAGGTTTGCCACTAATTCGTTATAGAACAAAAGACTTGACTAGTATTGATCGTTCACCATGCGATTGTGGAAGAACTAGTGCAAGAATTAGTAGATTTAAGGGAAGAGTTGACGATATGCTTATTATTCGTGGTGTTAACGTGTTCCCAAGCCAAGTCGAAGCTGCTCTTATCGAAGTTGACGAAGTTTCACCTCACTACATGATTATAGTTGATAGAGTTAACAACCTTGATACTTTGGAAGTGCAAGTTGAACTAAATCCTCAATATTTTACTGATGAAATTAGAGGGCTTGAAACTTTGACAAAGAAAATAACGCACGTTCTTTCACAAGCGTTAGGACTTAATCCAAAGGTTAAAATTGTTGAGCCACAAACACTTGTTAGAAGTGAAGGCAAGGCAGTTCACGTTGTAGATAAACGTAAATTATATTAATAAGGAGAAAATTATGTTAGCAAAACAATTATCAGTATTTATTGAAAATAGACAAGGAAGACTTGGTGAAGTTCTTCACGTTTTAAAAGAAAACAAGGTTAATATTTTGTCTTTAAGCTTGGCGGATACGACTGAATATGGCTTGTTGCGTCTTATTGTTAACAATCCAGAGTTGGGAAAGAAAAAACTTGCAGAAGATGGATTTTCTACAATGCTTACCGACGTTATCATTATTAAGATTAACCATGAAGCAGGTAGTTTGCAGGATTTACTCTCAATGCTTTCTGATAATGCAATTAACATTGAATATATGTATGGTCTTTCTATTGATGGTGAAGAAGCATCTGTAGTATTAAAGGCATCTGACCTTGCAAAAGCTGATGAGATTTTAACCTTAAAAGGGGTTAAGACTCTTTCTGCTCAAGAAATATCTGCTTTATAATATGATAATTGACTTTCACACGCACGTTTTTCCAGAAAAAATTGCAAAATCGACAATTGAAACTTTAGCAATGCGTTCAAACGGAAAACCTAGTACTGATGGAACGGTTAAAGGTTTAGTCGACGCTATGGATAGAGCAGATTGCGATATTTGTGTAACTTTTCCTGTTTTAACAAAACCAACGCAATTTGATAGCGTTACTAGATTTGTTACGTCTATTAACCAAGAATATTCTCAAGGGAAAAGGAAGATTATATCTTTTGCAGGTATGCACCCAGATTGTGAAAACGTTTCGGAAAAGATTGCGTATATAAAAAGTTTGGGGATAAAAGGAATTAAAATTCATCCTGATTATCAATCAACTTATATTGATGACGAGAGATACGTCAATATTATAAAAGAAGCAAAAAAACACGATTTAATTGTTATCACGCATTCTGGTGTTGATGATGGATATATGGGCGAACCCGTTAGATGCACGCCTGAAAGAGTGTTGAAAGTTATTAACGAAGTTGATCACGATAAGTTTGTGTTAGCGCATTATGGCGCTCATAAAATGTGGGATGAAACCTTGGAAATTCTTGCAGGTAAAAACGTGTATTTTGACACGGCGTTTACCTTGCACGAAATTAGCAAAGAAAAGTTTGTCCAAATTCTTAATAAACACGGGGCTGACAAGGTTCTTTTTGCAACAGATTGCCCTTGGCGTGAAATAAAAGAAGACGTTGCAATATTAAAGTCATTTAAGTTAGATAAAGAAACTGAAGATAAAATATTATATAAAAATGCAGTAAAACTGCTTGGGATTTAGGTGAAATATGCAAGTTAATCAAAAAGCATACGCGCTTGGTAGCAAGCGTTCTATAATAAGAGAAATATTTGAATATAGCAAAATTAGGGCGACTGAAATAGGGGCTGACAAGGTTTTTGATTTTAGCCTTGGAAATCCTAGCGTTGAGCCACCAAAAGAAGTTGCTGATACTATTAGTGAATTACTTACAACTCAAAATTCAACTGCGCTTCACGGATATACTTCTGCTCAAGGTGATTTTGGTGTTAGAAAAACCATATCGGAAAATATTAATGCTAGATTTAATTTAAGTTTAACTGCAGATAATATTTATATGACTTGTGGCGCTGCCGCATCATTATCTATTTGTCTAAAAGCAGTTGTTAACGAAGGGGAAGAATGCGTGGTTTTTGCCCCGTTCTTTACCGAATATAGGGTTTTTGTTGAAAATGCAGGTGGAAAACTTGTTATTTCAAATCCTAACAAAGATAACTTGCAAATTGACTTAAAAGACTTTGAGGAAAAGATAAATGCAAACACTCGTTGTGTTATAATAAATTCGCCAAACAATCCAAGTGGTGTTGTTTATACCGAAGAAGTTATAGAAGGTGTTTGCAAAATTTTAGAAAAAAAACAACGCGAGTATGGTAAAGTTATTTATTTGATAGCAGACGAGCCTTATAGAGAACTAGTTTATGGCGATATAAAAGTTCCTTATCTTATGAATTATTATGATAACACTTTTGTTTGTTACTCATATTCTAAATCTCTTTCTCTTCCTGGTGAAAGAATAGGTTATATTGCAGTAAATCCAAAAATGGCCGATTCAAAAGATGCTTATCTTGCAGTTTGTG
>JAZRMS010000124.1:0-2742 GCA_045647825.1 Christensenellaceae bacterium | reverse complement strand
TAAACACCAAAACAGCTGTTGAAACACCTGCATAAGGCTTAAACACACCGCTTGGCATAGAAATAACTGCATCAAGTTTATTATTTTCAATAATTTCTTGTCTAATCGCTTTATGGGCAGTTGAAGAGCCGAAAAGCACGCCGTCAGGAACGATACAAGCGCATCTTCCGCCTTGACGTAACATTCTTAAAAAGAGCGCAAGGAAGAGCAGTTCTGTTTTTTTGGTTTTGCAAACTTTCAACAAATCGGTTGAAACGGTATCGTTATCTAAACTTCCCTTAAAAGGTGGATTAGCAAGTATTAGCGAATATTTTTCTTTATCAGGGTTTTGGTCAGAAAGGCTGTCCCTATATTCAATGAAAGGGTTATCAATACCGTGAGTCATCATATTCATTGCACCGATTCTAAGCATTGTTCTATCCATATCATAGCCAAAGAACATTTTATTCATATAGTGGTCTTTATTCTTTTTATCAAAGAAGATTTCACTATGGCAATTTTCTTTTAAATATTCGCCTGCCGTAACCAAAAAGCCACTCGTTCCACACGCTGGGTCGCAAATAATATCTGTTGGGCTTGGCTTCATCATATCCACTATCATTTTAATTATGTGGCGTGGTGTTCTAAACTGACCATTTAAGCCAGACTGCGCTATTTTTGAAAGCAAATATTCATAAACGTCGCCCTTGGTATCAGATTCTTGTTGTTTTGCCATTAGGTCATAAATATTATCAAGCGTTTCCACTATCTTTGATAAAAGAAGTGGGGTTGGAATCTTAAAAATAGCATCATTCATATATTTACTATAAGCACTATCCTTATCATCATGCAAATTTTTAATGAAAGGGAAAACATAGTCTTGCATAATTGAATACATTTGCCCAGCAGGTTTATCGTGGAAAACAGACCATTTCAAAAGTTGTCCGTTTACAGGTCTGTCGTTTAAAATAACTTGTTCCTTAAATATGCTATTGTGTGGGATACCAAGCATAAGTGCTTCTTTACTACGTTTATTATCAGCATCGTCTAAATCTCTTATAAACATAAGGTATGTAATTTGTTCAACAACGTCAAGTGGGTTCACAAGTCCACCTGCTGCAAATATATCCCATAATCCATCTATCTTATTTTTTAATTCACCCGTAATCATTTGTTTTCTCCTTTATTTCCTATCGCTATTCCAAACGTATTTGGTATATCTTCCACCACCGATTTTTATTATATCGCCTTTTTCAACTAAATCTGCAAGTGCCCTTTGAACTGTTATTTCTGCTATACCAGAGCACTGCTCTTTAATCTCTGTTTTTGTTATTGCGCCAAGTGTGTTTTTTATAATTTCTGCTATTTGCTCTGATTTTGAAAGTGTTTTGTTATTCCAAATGTTAACCCTTTCGTTAAATTCTCTATAACACGCAATCAAAATGTAAAGCATATACTTAACAAATGGTTTATAATCGTTTATGCCTTCAAGCCAACCTTTTGAACTTTCTTGCAATGCGTTATAATACTGCTCTTTGGTTTGTTCTATCTTTTTTTCAATACTTATATACTTGCCAACGTGATAGCCTGCCCTATAAAGCAACAACAACGTTAAAAGTCTGCTCATTCTTCCGTTTCCATCATTAAAAGGATGAATGCAAGTGAAATCAAGTATAGCCATTGGTATCGTAAGCAATGCATTCGTTTCGTATAGTTCTATAGCATCCATATACTTTAAGCACATCTCTTCTATTGCAGAAGGGGTTTCCCAACTTTCTAATGGAATAAACCTAACCCGTTTTTCGCCACTTGCTGTTTCTTCGGTTATAACGTTGTCCATTGTCTTAAACTTGCCTGCAAAATTCTTGCTTCCATATTTATATAAGTCCCTATGCAATTGCAAAATATAAGAAGTTTTTAGTGGTATATACTCGTAATTTTCGTGTATTGTTTTTAATACGTCTCTATAACCAGCAATTTCTTCTTCTCCCCTTGTTTTCGGCATCGTTTTATCCAATACTAATTGCTTCAATCTTTCATTAGTTGTATAAATGCCTTCAATTTTGTTAGACGCCTCTGCACTTTGAATTTTAGCAATTTCTAAAAGGGAAGTAAGCGTATCTGCTTTTATGTTCAAAAACATATTTTGCTCGCCCTTAAACTCGTGAAGCTTAGTTAACATTTCCACAATTTCTATGTCTATCACTTATTTAGACTGCAATTGATAATCAATTTTTCTCATTTTTCAACTCTTTTTAATTTTATTTCTATAATTATATCATATTATTATCTTTTGTCAAGGTTAATTTTATCATTTTTTATATTTTTGATAAAAATAAAAACGCAATTTCTAATAAATTACGTTTTTTTGAATTTTTAAGACTCAATAAGCATTTTTACATTTATTCGTAGCACTTTAGATGTTTTTAGTGAGAAAAAGCACAAAACTTGGTTTTAGCAGAAAAATGCTTATAAATACTCATTGATGTTTAACGAGCTTTATAAGCATTTTTTATTGCATTTTGCACAAATTCGTAGCAAAATTGAATTTTCCGACCCTGTTTTTCAAAAAACACAAAAAATAAAAGTCAGTAAATCGTTAGTGATTTACTGACTTTTTCGTTGGTTGCGGGAGTGGGATTTGAACCTCACGACCTTCGGGTTATGAGCCCGACGAGCTACCAAGCTGCTCCATCCCGCGATATTTTGTTCGCTTAATGCTTAATTATAATATACTAATTTTTTCCTTTTGTCAACCGTTAT
>JAZRMS010000123.1:0-1789 GCA_045647825.1 Christensenellaceae bacterium | reverse complement strand
TACTGTATAATTTTCTTTCATCTTTTTTCTCCTTTATGTTTATTATTTACTCATTTCTTCAGCCAAAAGTTTTAACTGAACTAAATTTTCTTCAGATACTGCCGACAAAATTTTAACGTTGTTTTCCGCAAAGGTTAAGTTCTTGCATTCTTCTAACATTGCCGACATTTTTCTTGTTGCAACGGGTGCCCAACTTCCGTTTTCAATAAAGCCTATCTTTTTATTCTTGAACCCACGTTCAACCAAATTGTTTATATACTCTCTCATAAACGGGAATATATCGCCGTTATAAGTTGTGGTTGCCAAAACTATTTTTCCGTATCTAAACCCGTCTTCAACAGCCTCTGCCATATCATCTCTCGCCAAATCGGTTACGGCAACTTTTAGACCTTTTTCTTGCAACTCTTTTTCTAAAATTTCTACTGCCTTTTTAGTGTTGCCGTACACCGAAGTATAGGCAATTAAAACACCTTCGCTTTCCACTTCATACTTTGACCAAATATCGTATAAATTAAAATAGAAAGACAAGTCGCCATCTAGAATAGGTCCGTGCAACGGGCAAATTCTCTCTATTTGTAAAGCAGATGCTTTTTTAAGTAGTGCTTGAACTTGAACTCCGTATTTACCTACTATACCAAAGTAATATCTTCGTGCCTCGCAAGCCCATTCGTCTTCAACGTCTAAAGCACCGAATTTACCAAAGCCGTCTGCAGAGAAAAGCGTTTTTTCCTTTTCTTCATAGCTAACCAAAACTTCTGGCCAATGGACCATAGGTGCGCCAACGAAAGTTAGTTGATGCTCGCCAAGTGAAAGTTTGTCGTTTTCGCCAACAACAACTTGTCTATCATCAAAATCGTTGCCAAAATAATTTTTCATCATAACAAACGATTTTGAAGATGAAACAACTTTTGCTGATGGATATTTTTCCGTAAACTCTACTATGCTACCAGAATGATCTGGTTCCATGTGGTGAACTACTAAATAATCGGGTGTTCTTCCGTTAAGAGCAATTTCTACGTTAGAAAGCCACTCTTTTGCAAAATTATTATCAACGGCATCCATAACGGCAATCTTTTCATCAATAATAACGTATGAATTATAAGATATGCCGTCTGGAACTTTATACATCCCTTCAAACAAATCTATTTTATGGTCGTTAACGCCCACGTATTTTACACAATCTGATATTTTCATGCTGTCTCCTTTAAATCAAGAATATTATATTAGATTTACTAGCGATTGTCAATACTAAAAATAAAATATTGCAAAAGAATTATTCTTTTGCAATATACATTTCCATTTCTTCTAGTTTTGCTTGTATCTTGTCAAGTATTTCATCACTTTCTGCTGCAACGGTGTGATAATGATATCCATCCGTTATATGCATAAGTTCACTAGACCTACCTTTGCTAACCCCTTCTACAAAAGCAGTTATATGCTCTTTTTGGTATATGTTTAACGGCGCGCTCATTTTTCCATAAACTTTATGTTGAACGAAAACGTCTAGCACTATTCCATCAAGTTCTACTATTGCAGACAATTCCTTCTCTGTTAAATTTGAATCGTGGCGCACTTTGAAAACTCTCTTTTTTAGTGGCTCTTTTGTTACAACGTAGCCGTTATGCTTGCTTGCAATTTCATATCCCATTTCTCTTAATGCTGCAATGTCGCCCACTATTACTTGTCTTGAAACGTTATATTTTTTACTTAACTCGTGCCCTGGGATAGGTTCTGATTGTCCCATCAAAAATATTGCCATATCCCTTCTTCTTCTAAGTTTTTTCATATC
>JAZRMS010000122.1:0-2187 GCA_045647825.1 Christensenellaceae bacterium | reverse complement strand
TCAATGCAACGTCTACTACTAAAGTTGTGATTACTGCTTGAAAAACACCTATAACCGTTGCTTGCTTGCCTATACTTTTAATTTGCGACAAACGAAACTCGTTTCCTATCGAAAACGCAATAAAACCCAAAGCAACGTCTGAAATAATAGACATTCCCTTTATTTGCGCCATACTATTAAAGCCCAAACCACTAACGCCTAGTGCGCCTAAAAGGTATGGCCCTATCAAAATACCAGCAACTAAATAAGCAGTTACTGCTGGAAGTTTTAACAACTTTGCAACTCTTGAAAGCATAAGCCCTGCAAAAAGAGCTATCGCCAAACTCAATAACGTTTCCATTTTTTCTTTCCTCTTCTATTTTAACCTCATTGATTTTAGTACTTTAAAGTCTATTTGTCAACGCTTTTTAAGCACAAAAATAATTTTATTAAATTAAAATTTAATATAAACTAATTGACGGTTGAAAAAAATTAATTCGTATGCTATAATATGCCGTAGAGGTAATAAAAAATGTATAATTTTTTCGTTGAATCAGACAGCAAAATAGGTGATTTTATAGCCATTAAAGATGGCGATTTTAACCATATAAAAAACGTTTTAAGAATGAAAATAGGTGAAAAAATTCTAGTTAGTGTTGACGGAGTTAGTTCTCTTTGCGAAATAGCAGAGTTTAGCGAAAACTCTGTTTTAGCAAAAATTTTGGAAGAAAAATATCAAGACACGGCCCTTCCCGTTTCCATCACTTTATTTCAAGGCTTGCCTAAACTAGATAAAATGGAACTGATAATACAAAAGGCTGTTGAACTTGGCGTGGACGGAATAACCCCCGTTCAAATGGCACGCTCTATCGTTAAGTTAGATGAAAAAAAATCAAAAGACAAAGTAGCGCGTTGGCAATCAATATCAGAAAGCGCAGCAAAGCAGTCTAAACGCACCACTATCCCGACCATTAACCAAGTTATATCCTTAAATAATGCTGTAAAGACGTTTAGCGAATTTGACCTTGTACTACTTCCATACGAATGTAAAAACGGCATGCAAGACACGGTTGACGCCTTAAAACTTATAAAAAAAGAAATGAAAATCGCCGTGCTAATCGGTCCGGAAGGCGGTTTTGACTTAAAGGAAGTTTCGCTTGCAGAAGAGTTTGGCGCAAAAACTATTTCGTTAGGAAAACGAATTTTGCGCACCGAAACGGCTGCAATAACCACCCTTTCAATGTTGATGCTACACGCAGAAATTAATTTGTAAACTTAAAAAAGTGCACTTCTAAACGAAATGCACTTTTTGTTTTTTTAATTTTATTAAATGAATTTAATAAGTACTACGGTGTTTTGTGGAACGGAAAGTTCAAAGGTGAGATTATTATTAACAGTAAACGAATATTCTTCCTTCATATGCTTTTCGTCGGTGTTATAAATAACTACTGCTTTCTTTCCAACGATACCTTCTACGTTTAAGGTAACCTTGTCATCTTCGCATCTATGGTTGGTTAAAAGAATTGCGCTCTCACTTTCGTTTTTAGATGCAAGTGCATGAACGTCCCCGTCGTATTCGGTCAAAACGTCCGTGCCAAGACTAAATATATGACCAAAAGCAACGTATGGAAACCAAGACGGAGAAAGACTGCCGTCGTTATTGTCAATAAAGCCGTTATACATAGCAGAAATTGACATGCAATAATACATTGCTTTATCAATCGTGCCATCCCTTTGCATAAGCGTCATTGTTTTTGTTAAGAAAGAGCCTGCATCCATCGTATGTTTGCTCTTAAATCCCGTGCCTTCTGCTTGATAGTTCCACTCGTTTAAGTGTGATTCAGTTTTGACAAAGCCAAACTCGTCAAGTTTTTCTCTAACGTATTTTCCGTGAACGATAATTTCTTCTGGATGCGCAGTATAAATGTGCCAAGAATAAAAGTCGAACGGACAGTCGTTTTCTTTAACAAATTTCAAAAAGTCTAAAAAGTAAGTTACGAAATCGTGTCTATTTTGTGGAACGTTTTCTCTTGAAACGGCATAGAAACCACAACCGCCGTAACCACCCATTAAAATTTCTGGAAATTTTGCCTTCAAGTGCTTTGACGCAACTTTATAAAGGTTAAATAAATCTTCCTTAGTTCCCGACCATTGAGAAGATCCAAACGCATTACCAGGGTTTTCCGGCTCGTTCCAAATTTCCCAATA
>JAZRMS010000121.1:0-2387 GCA_045647825.1 Christensenellaceae bacterium | reverse complement strand
CTTGGCTCACAGAACGACATGGCTACGATCCGACTTCGTAGAATTAGAACATCGCCATATCGATAGATTAAAGAAGAGTGAGTGCACCGCTCAAACGGGCTCTGTATTCTTGCAAACCATATCTAACCTAGAGCGCGTTGGCGACCACATGACAAACGTTGCATTTAGTATCAAACAATACACTCATTAATAACCCTCATATGAAATATGAGCTTAACCGCCGTTAAATGATTGACAACGGCGGTTTTATTTTATATAATACTAGGGAAAAATTAAAATAGGGCAGTGTGGGTTAAAAGAAACACCAAGCCGTTAAGGAGATTTATTTATGAATAAAAAATCAATTAAAGACGTAAACGTTAAAGGTAAAAAATGTCTAGTAAGAGTAGACTTCAACGTTCCTATGAAAGATGGTAAGATTACCGACGAAACGCGTATTAACGGCGCGCTTCCAACCATCAAATACCTTATTGAACAAGGCGCAAAAGTTATTCTTTGCTCACACATGGGAAAACCTCACAACATTTTTACCGAAGGTTTTTCACTCACTAAAAAAGAAAAGAAAGCAGTTGAAGCACTTCCTGTTGAAGAACAAGCAGCTGCAAAAGCAGAATACTTAAAGAAAGCAGTAAAGGATAAAGAAAAATTCACTCTTCGTCCAGTTGCAGAAAAGCTTTCTGAAAAACTTGGACAAAAAGTAGTTTTTGCAGAAGACGTTGTTGGCGCATCTGCAGATGCTGCCGTTGCTAATATCAAAGACGGAGAAGTTGTTCTTCTTGAAAACACCCGTTTTGAACAAGGCGAAGAAAAGAGAGACGAAGCTCTTTGCAAAAAACTAGCAACCTATTGCGATATTTACGTAAACGACGCGTTTGGTACTGCTCACCGTTCACACGCAACCACCGCTGCAATTGCAGAATATGGTTTTGTTGACACGGCAGTTTGCGGATTCCTTATTGAAAAAGAACTTTCAGTTATGGCAGACGCTTTGGAAAATCCAGTTCGTCCTTTCGTTGCTGTGCTTGGCGGTGCAAAGGTTGCAGACAAACTTAAAGTTATTTCTAACCTTTTAGAAAAATGCGATACCCTTATTATCGGTGGTGGTATGGCATACACCTTCTTAAAGGCAAAAGGATACGAAGTAGGAACTTCTCTTGTAGATGACGAACAAATCGGCTACTGCAAAGAGATGATGAAAAAGGCAGAAGATCTTGGAAAACAACTTCTTCTTCCAGTAGACGTTCACGCAACTAAAGATTTCCCAAATCCAATAGATGCAGAAGTTCCTATGACCGCATACGATATTGAAGCAATGCCTGCAGATATGCAAGGTCTTGATATCGGCGATAAGAGTGCAGCACTCTTTGCAAACGCAGTTAAGAGCGCAAAAACTGTTATTTGGAACGGACCTATGGGCGTATTTGAAAACCCAATTTTTGCAAAAGGTACTATCGCGGTTGCTAAAGCTCTTGCAGAAACCGAAGCAACCACTATTATCGGTGGTGGCGACTCTGCTGCAGCAGTAACCCAACTTGGTTTTGCTGACAAGATGAGCCATATTTCAACCGGTGGCGGTGCATCACTTGAACTCTTTGAAGGAAAGAAACTCCCAGGTATTGAATGCCTTAACAACAAATAATAAAATTAACTTGCGAGGACTACTAAAATGAGAAAACCAATTATTGCAGGAAACTGGAAAATGAACAAAACTGCTGCTCAAGCAGAAGCACTTATAAACGACTTAAAGCCATTAGTTGCTAAATCTAAACCAGAAGTTGTTATTTGCGTACCTTATACTGATTTGTGGGTAGCAAAGAAAGCAATTGAAGGAAGCAAAATTAAGCTTGGGGCAGAAAACGTTGCATGGGCAGATAGCGGTGCTTTCACCGGCGAAATTTCTGCAGAAATGCTAAAAGAAATCGGCGTTGAATACGTTATTATCGGTCATAGCGAACGTCGTCAATACTTTGGCGAAACGGATGAAACCGTAAATATGAGATTAAAACAAGCATTAAAGAACGACTTAAAGCCTATCGTTTGCGTTGGCGAAACTTTAACCGAAAGAGAAAAGAACAAGACCAAGAAAGTTTTGAAAAAGCAAATTTTGGAAGGATTTAAGGACGTAGAAGACTTTACTAATATCGTTATCGCATACGAACCGGTTTGGGCAATTGGCACGGGCAAGACTGCAACAAGTCGGAGGCCAAGCGGTCTTAGGAAGACAAAATATCTCTCCAACTCCTTGGCTCACAGAACGACATGGCTACGATCCGACTTAAAGTTTTGAAAAAGCAAATTTTGGAAGGATTTAAGGACGTAGAAGACTTTACTAATATCGTTATCGCATACGAACCGGTTTGGGCAATTGGCACGGGCAAGACTGCAAC
>JAZRMS010000120.1:0-1637 GCA_045647825.1 Christensenellaceae bacterium | reverse complement strand
AACATTTTCTATCTTGATAAATCTAACAACTGGTGGGAATTAGAAGGAACTGTTGGCACCCCTTGTGGACCTGATAACGAATGGTTCTATCCACGCCACGACAACCCTTGCTGTGACAAATGCGACGTTAACTGCGATTGCGGAAGATACGTTGAAATCGGCAACGACGTTTATATGCAATACAAAAAGTTAGAGGGTGGGAAATACTCTGAACTTGAAAATAAAAACGTTGACACGGGTTTCGGTCTTGATAGATTATTGCTTTTCCTTAACGGATTAGACGATGGATATAAAACTGACCTATTTATCGGTGCAATCAACCATTTAGAAAGTGTTTCTGGAAAGAAATACGGCGAAAGTGAAAAAGACACCAAAGCAATGCGTATTATTGCAGACCATACAAGAACTGCAGTAATGCTTATTGGCGACGTTAACGGAATAACCCCTTCCAACACGGGTGCAGGATATATTTTGAGAAGACTTCTTCGCCGTGCAATCAGATACACTAAAAACCTTGCTATCGACTCAACGGTTATGTGCGACGTTGCAAAAATCTTTATCGAAAAGATTTATGACGAGGCTTATCCATTGTTAGTGGAAAAAGAAGATTATATTCTTGATGAAATAACAAAGGAAATCAAAAAGTTTGAGGCAACTTTGGTTGCAGGAATGAAAGAGTTTGATAAGTGCATTACTGGTATGGAAAGAAAGAATGCGTTTATGAGCCAAAAAGACCCTTCGTTCGTTCCCGAAACGGAAATTTCTGGAAAGCAAGCGTTTAGACTATACGACACCTTTGGTTTCCCTGTAGAATTGACCATAGAACTTGCCGAAGAAAAGGGTTTAACCGTTGACCAAAAGGGCTTTGACGAGGCGTTTAAGGCGCACCAAGAGCTTTCTAAAGCACAAGCACAGGCTGCAAAAGGTGGTCTTACCGAACAGAGCGAAACGACTATTAAATATCACACGGCAACACATATTATGCTTGCAGGATTAAGAAAAATGTTTGGCACGCAAACCGAACAAAAAGGCTCTAACATAACCGAAGAGCGCTTGCGTTTCGACTTTAATTGCGACCACAAAATGACGGCAGAAGAGTTAGCCGAATTAGAAAAATTCGTTAACGACGTTATTGCAAAGGGTATTGACGTGGTTAGAGAAGAACTTCCTTATGCAAATGCCGTTGAACAAGGCGCGTATGGCGTATTCAATGCCGATTCAGACGATCAAATTGTTTCAGTTTATACTATTGATGGCGTGGACAAGCAAATTTGTGGTGGCCCACACGTGAAAAACACTAAAGAACTTGGAGCTTTCGTTATCAAGAAAGAAGAGAGCTCTTCTGGTGGAGTAAGAAGAATTAAAGCAATCTTAAAATAAACGTTAAAAATAATTGACAAATCAAAAGATTTTTTATACAATGTATAGGCTATCGAAAAATAGCCTATATGATATGCGCCGTTAGCTCAGCTGTAAACTGAGGGCTAGGTCAAGGGGGAAGGTCATCGTATTTCCTCGCAGGCTCGGGCACAGAGCGTTTCCAACGCTCCATCCAGCTAACGACAAACAAAAAAATTGAATAACAAGTGGTGTTTATCACCACTTCTATTGCGCCGTTAGCTCAGCTGGATAGAGCG